>NZ_CAMLGT010000159.1 GCF_946479605.1 uncultured Lacibacter sp. | reverse complement strand
AATATTATCGAGCGCATTATTGTTCAATAAATATTTTCTTTGGACAGGAAAAACCAGATAAAACCGAAGAGAGAGGCCTCCGAAAGGAGGCTTCTTTATTTTATTTATATGATCACAATCATCCGGTAACTGGTTTTTAAAAATGCAGGTCATTGTTTTCATCTGTTGACTATAATAACTTTCTATAAAATAAAACTACATGGAATATTTATTCTTATTTGATGCTGCTCTTTAATCTTCAGCCAGCTCAAAAATGAACGGCATCAACTGGCAGAGAGCCGGGCTGAAATTTGTTCATTTTTCATTTTGTATTTTATGAAAAAGTATGTACTCCTGTTATCAGTAGTTCTATTTCTTTCAACTCATAACATCCTCCGTGCGCAATGTAATGTTACAAATGTAATTGTCAGCAATGTTCGCACGTCTCCATTTGGTACTGATAGCTTGTTATACACGATCGATCTTCAATTTAATGCTACCGTAAATGGCGGTAACAAAGATGTGTGGCTTCATATATGGCGGGAGGCTGACTACCCTGCTTTCGAAATGCAACGGTATAATTGCACGGGCCAGCAAAGCACTGCACCAGCGCCTTCTACATTTTCCAGTGCAAACAATAACCTTGATGTATTAGATAAATCATTTCTCACATTTGGATTTGATGATAATGCTATTAATACAAGTGTACCAGGCACAGCAGGAATTTTTGCGAGCTATCATTATGATCCTTTGGTTACACCTAATTATCAGGGAGCATCTATCTATAAAATTGCGCATAATACAGATCCTGATGTAGATCATATTTATATCCAGAACCTGTCTTTTAAAGTGAGCAATACTGCACTTGATTTTTTACAGGTTCGTGCATTCAGCTGGTCAACTGTTGGAGATCAACGTCCTCAATGCTGGGGTTGTGGTGAAACATTTGTTGTGGGTGATCCGTTTGTTTCAGGCTCAATTAACTGTACCGAAACAAGAACATACAACATCAATATTCAAAGCAAATTTGACAATGCAACTCTGCCAGGCAGCGAAACTATTTCAGGATTCTATCGTCTTTATATTGATGTAGACAGAAATGCTGCAATTAATGAGTCTATTGATATTCTTGCGCATACCAATACTTCATTCAGTACAGGTTTTGTGCCTGGTACAATTCTGCCTGGTTTTAAAAGTGCTTTTGTGGGTTCTGTATTACCGTTTAATAATTATGTATTTCAAACCGGTGACACCAATTCGAATAAGCCTTTGATTGCGTTGGTAAACGTTACTACCCCGGGGTATCTTGGTGCAGGTGTAACAGGAATCCTGAATAATCCATGCACAGTATTGCCTGTTCAATTGTTGAGCTTTCATGCACATCGAGTGGTTAATAATATAAATCTCAATTGGGAAACTGCTCAGGAATTTAATTTCAGTGGGTTTGATGTACAACGAAAAATTGGTAATGCCCCATATACTACTATCGGTTTTGTCACTGCGAAAGCAATGGAAGGCAGTGGCTCAATTTATAGCTATACAGATGCTGGTCTTATATCCGGAACCAACGTGTTTTATCGGTTGCGCATTGTTGATAAAGATGGAGCTTACAGTTATAGCGACATCAGGGTGGTACGCAACAATACACAAGATATTAACGTATTGATTTATCCTAACCCTTGCAATGGTTTCTTTGTAGTAGCTGTTCCTGTTGATGCAGGTTTGTATGATGTGATATTAACTGATGCTGCAGGACGGATATTGAAGTCAATGAATGGCTTACAGAATCAATCTTTGCAAATAAATAATCTTATCCCGGGAATGTACTTAATGAAGATATTGTTCCGTAAAAGTGGCGAAACTATTGTGGAAAGAATAGTTGTACAATATAATAAGACGGTGTTGAAAACAACAGTGGGGCTTACGAGCCCCACTGTTGTTACTGTTACGATTGTTTGAATGCCTGAAATGAATCTCCGACATTACAGATCAAAGACAGTTTATCCATCACCGCTTCTACCAGCGAATCGGGGCAGGAAGCGCCACTGCTGATAAGGATTTTAAGCGGACGTTTTGCAGGTAAAAAATCTTTGGTAACGTATTCTTTCTTATCATGAAAGTTAAAGTGCATGATATCAGTTGCAGATATGATCTTGTCTGTTCCATTAATAAAATAAGTAGGAAGTACTTCCTCACATAATTCAACAAGGTGAGTGGTATTTGAGCTGTTGTAACCTCCAACAATAACAGCAATGTCAGCATCTGTTTCCAGCATGCCCGACACAGCTGTTTGATTATCATTTGTTGCATAACAAAGCGTATCTCTTGTGTCCGCAAACCGTTCACTGATTGTTTCAGCGGTTAAGCCATAATGCTGCATCATTAACTGCTTTAAATACTCAGCAATAGCTTGTGTATCGCTGGCCAATTGTGTTGTTTGATTTACTACACCAAAACGTTCAAGATCTTTTGTAATATCAAAGCCGGCAGAATACAAACCTTTGAACTCTTCGTAAAAGCCTTCTGATGTTTTTTCGCCGGTAATGTATTTACCTAGTTCAATAGCATCTTTCATATCGTTCACAATTACTGTTTGTGTATGTGAACTGGCATGTGAAAAAGTTGCCCGTGTTTCTTCATGTTTGGGTTTACCATGCACAACTATGGAATAGCCTTTATTGGCAAGTTGTTCGCTTCTGTTCCACACTTTCTCAACAAAGGGGCAGGTGGTGTTGTATTTTTCGGTTTGTATTCCTTTTTCATTCAGCATTTGCTCAATATCAAGTGTGGTGCCGAATGCTGGAATAATAACTACATCATCTGCTGTCAATTCGTTGAAGGCAATAAGTTGTTTGCCATAAGTATCTTGTAAAAATTGAACCCCTCTTTCAATAAGAGTAGCATTTACCTGCGGGTTGTGGATCATTTCACTCAACAGGAAAATTCGTTTGCCGGGATTTTCTTCTATTGTTTTAAACGCAATTTCAATGGCGTTTTCCACGCCATAACAAAACCCAAAATGACGGGCCAAATAGAACTGCACTTCGCCAAGATCAATAAGGGTAGGGGTAAAGTCTTTCTTCAGCTTATCTTCCTGTTTGCGTTTGTCCTTAATAGAAGTAATAAAGGAACTGCGGTAAATATTGGGAACTTCAAATTTTTTCATGGTATCGTATAACAGCTGCAAAGGTACAAGGTTTAAACCTATGGCAAATTGTAATAGAAACCCTTTCCAGGCTTGTATTTGGCGTTTGGTTCGTAACATTGGGGTGAATTATGACCACTCCAACTGTATTTAAACCCGCTGAATGGGTACACTCATCTAATATTTACGAGGTTAATCTCCGTCAGTACTCCAGTGCAGGAACGTTTCATGCTTTTGCACAGCACCTGCCACGTTTAAAAGATATGGGGGTTGAGATCATTTGGTTTATGCCTGTAACGCCCATTTCGGTAAAGAACAGGAAGGGCACTTTGGGTAGTTATTATGCCTGCTCAAGCTATGTGCAAACCAATCCTGAGTTTGGAACAATTGATGAATTCAAAACATTGGTAAAGCAGATTCATAAACTTGGAATGAAGGTGATCATTGATTGGGTTGCCAATCACACAGGTTGGGATCATGAATGGACAATCAGCCATCCTGAATTTTACACACAAGATCATCAGGGAAATTTTAAACCACCGGTAGATAATTGGGAAGATGTCATTCATCTCAACTTTCACAACCCGGCATTGCGAAGAGCGATGATCGAAGCGATGAAGTTTTGGGTGAATGAATGTGAAATAGATGGCTTTCGTTGCGATATGGCCATGCTTGTACCAGTTGATTTTTGGGAACAGGCACGAACTGCACTTGATCAGGTAAGACCATTGTTTTGGCTAGGAGAATTTGATCAATGGAATGATGAACCGTTTGCACATGTGTTTGATGTAAGCTATACATGGCACTGGATGCACATCAGCGAAGAGTTTTATAAAAAGGGACATCGTATCGTTGAGCTGGATAAAGCATTGAATGGGTATCAACAAAAACAACCTCCTCATCACCTGCATTCTTTTTTCACCAGCAATCATGATGAGAACAGCTGGAACGGAAGTGAATATGAAAAGTATGGTGAATTTGCGATACCATTAGCTGTGTTCAGTTGTACGTGGAGTGGTGTACCGTTAATTTATAGTGGCCAGGAATTGCCTAACAACAAACGACTTCAGTTTTTTGACAAGGATGAAATTGAATGGACGACTGCTCAACCCCGGTTACACTTGTTTTATCAAAAGTTGCTTCAGTTGCGAAAGCAGCATGCTGTATTTGAGGGAAACAACAATGCGGGCATTACCTGGCGCATAGCTACCACGCAGCCAAACAACATTTTTTGCTTTGTACGGAAGAATGGAGATGCTGAATTGCTGGTAATCCTAAACTTCTCCAATAAACATCTTGAATGTGGATTACACGATATGCGTGTGCGGGGCAACTTTACTGAATTATTTTCCGGCACCACGTATAACAGTGCAGATACATTTGTGCTGGAAAAATGGGGTTATCTTGTTCTTTCAAAAGCATAAAAAAATCCCCTGATCACTCAGGGGATTTTTTCTTTTTTGATAAT
Organism: uncultured Lacibacter sp.; assembly: GCF_946479605.1. The sequence continues at coordinate 4,376 of NZ_CAMLGT010000159.1, read as the reverse complement.
TATCTCTTTTAGGGTTCGTTGCGTAAATCGTTAATAGCATATTGGTATACACCTTCATATCCGGGATAAATACCTTCAATGATAATGCTGTTGCCAGCTGTCTCAATTGCCTGTTTAAGATCTTCAACTTTCTTTACTGCCTTACCACCCGCACGAATAATAATAAAGCCTTTTTTGATGGTTGTTTGCTCTGCAATTAAGCCATCGCTTAATGTTTTTACAACCACGCCGCCTTCAATGCCATATTCTTTAGCTTTTTTACTGTCGAGTGTTTCAAGCTCTGCACCAAGTTTATCGCTGGCAGAAACTTTTACAATATCAGTATTGCCACTGCTGTTTTTCAACGTCAGTACTGAGGTTTGCTCTTTTCCGTTACGGATATATGTAACATTTATTTTCTGACCCGGACGGTAACTTGCAACTGTTCCTGTTAATTCATACCATGTAGAAACAGATTTACCATCAAGCTTAATGATCTTGTCACCTTTCTTTAAACCAGCATCTTCAGCTGCACTGCTGCTCATTACTTCACCAACCACTACGCCATCGCCTTCCTTGATTTGTGAATCTGTTCCTTCATCAGCATTTGCTTCAGGGCGAATACCCAGAAAAGCACGTTGTACAGTACCAAACTTAATGAGGTCGTCAACAACTTTCTTCACAATATTTACCGGAATAGCGTAAGAGTAACCTGCATAAGCACCGGTAGGAGAAGCAATGGCTGCATTAATACCAATCAGTTGGCCGTTTGTATTTACCAATGCACCACCACTGTTACCTTGGTTCACCGCAGCATCAGTTTGAATAAAACTTTCTACAACATTTGCGTTACGACCGGCTTTACGTTGATTAATACCAAGGAAACGATACTTCGCACTCACAATACCTGCAGTAACCGTTGTTTCAAGTGTTAATGGATAACCAACTGCCAACACCCATTGACCAACTTTTACTTCATCTGAATTGCCATATAACAGGTAGGGAAAGTTTGTTCCATCAATTTTTACAACAGCAAGATCAGTGTTTGCATCGGTAGCCACCACTTTTGCTTTGTATTGCTTTTTGTTGTTGAGTGTAACTGTTACTTCATCTGCACCATCCACCACGTGGTTGTTTGTTACAATGTAACCATCAGCTGAAATGAATACACCACTGCCACTTGCCATTTGCGGACGGGAGTTTTGAGGTCCACCAAAAAAGTCATCAAAGAAATCATCGCCAAAAATATCTCCAAACGGACTGCGACGTCTGGTATTATTACTTGTTTGAGTTGGATTTGTTTTTGTTTTGATGTGTACAACAGCTGCTACGGTAGAATTTGCTGCAGCTTCAAAATCAACAGGGGCTTGTCCTCCTCCATCAAATAATCCGGCATAGTTTGCCGGCAACTCTCCCTGGCTTTGTACAACAGACATATTTCTGTTGCTGAGTTTTGCATAGAGGAAAACACTTGTGAGCGCTGTAACTGCACTCACAAGTACGGTTACAATAATGTGTTTTGCTTTCATCTTATATCCTTTTTTTGTTTTTTAGTGAATCAAAGGCTGTGCCTTTCTGTTTGTAAAATAACGAAGCTGCCATCATTTCAGCTTTACCACGAACCCACATTTAACAAACAGTTATGAAGGGTTTCGTAGATCACTATAAAGTTACAGAAGTGCTGAAAAATAAGCGTCATAGTAATCACAAAATTGCTGTAGATAAGCATAATGTTGTTCATAACAGGTATAAAAAAATCCCGCCAGCATGGCGGGATTTCTATACGGAAGGGACACATTCTGTTAAGGGAAGATGCCAAGTTCAGCATAGCTGGTGGCAACCTTGTTAATGGCAACCACATAAGCAGCAGTACGCATGTCGGGGATAGAAGGATTTTGTTTCCAGCAATCCATTACTTCGTTTACAGCTGTAATCATTGTTTCTTCTAATCCACTGTTCACAAGATCCACCTCATCCGGTCCGTGAGTGATCAAAGCACGGTCTTCATGCTTTACTTTTTTTCCGCTCAGGAATTCCATTTGCCCAAGGATGTTTGTGTTCATATTCTCGGTAAAACGTTTTTCCAGGCGTCCGTAACGAACGTGGCTGAGGTTTTTTAACCATTCGAAATATGATACGGTAACACCACCTGCATTCAGGAACATATCTGGTACCACCAGTATTCCTTTTGCTGCAAAAATTTCATCAGCTTCAGGAGTAAGGGGGCCGTTTGCCGCTTCACCTATGATCTTGGTTTTTACACGTGGTGCATTTTCGCCGTTGATCACGTTTTCCAAAGCGGCAGGAATTAAAATGTCGCATTCTAATTCCAGTGCATCCGTATTCTTTTCACAGTTGGTAGCTCCGGGGAAATTGAGAATTGATTTGGTTTCCTGGCGATGTTTGAATACAGCTTCAACATCAAGACCATCATAGTTATAAATACTTCCTTCGTACTCAGCAAGGCCAACAATAAGTGCGCCCGCCTGCTGAAAGAATTTTGCAGAATGATAACCCACATTACCCAAGCCCTGAACAATAACACGTTTGCCTTTAATACCAACAGTTAAGCCCAGTTTGCTCATTACATCTTCCATGTTACATACTTCACGAATGCCATAGAAAACACCAAGGCCTGTTGCTTCACGGCGGCCTCTTACACCACCTTGTGAAACGGGCTTGCCTGTAACACAACCAGCACCGTCAATTTCGCCTGGGCGAAGTGATTGATAGGTGTCAACAATCCATGCCATTTCACGCTCACCTGTTCCGTAGTCGGGAGCTGGAACGTCAATGCCGGGGCCAATAAAATTTTTCTTAACTAACTCCGCAGTGTAACGGCGTGTGATTTTTTCAAGTTCATACGGTGAGCGGCCACGTGGGCTGATCTTGATGCCGCCTTTTGCGCCACCAAAAGGAACATTCACAATGGCACACTTGTAAGTCATTAACGCTGCAAGCGCCATCACCTCATCCTGGTTTACTTCCATGGAAAAGCGGATACCGCCTTTGCAAGGTGTTTTGTGTTGCGAGTGTTGTACACGGTAAGCTTCTACCACTTCAATAGAGCCATCGTCCATTTTAACAGGAAAGCGCATTTGGTAAACGCTGTTACACTGTTTGATCTGTTCAAGGATGCCTTTGTCCCATTTTGTAAAACCGGCGGCTTTATCGAAGCTTTGTTCTACCGCTCCAAAAAAGCTGTAATTCGTAGTTGACATAAAAACGATTTTTTAAAATTTATATAGCAAGCGATTTAGTCTTTCGATTGTTTCTCCAGTTTCGACAGTTTACGGTCGATCCTGAATACATAACCAATAAGACCAAATAAGATAAGTAAACAAACTACCACCACTACGTAGATCTTTCCGTTGCTGCGCATTACATCTGCCATTTCTGGTTTGTCCTGTGCGGCTGCGGTTGCTACAAACAATACGAGGTTTGCTAACAGGAGGAAAAGTGCGGGGAATAATTTCTTCATTATAATAAAGATTTTTCAGCTAAAAGTTTGGTTCTGATCTTAAGCGTAGTGATCCATACACCCAACAGCGTCCAGCCAAGTACTGCAGGATAAAATACCATCCGCAAGCGGCTGTCAATATCATTAAAGTTCAATGCAGGGTTGCCGCTTTCACTACCCGGTGCGCCGGGGTGAAGACTTCCCACCAAACGTGGAATGATCCAGATGGTGGGGAAAAGCATGGCAAATGCAAACACATTATATACTGCGGTTACCCGTGCACGTTTGTCAATATCATTAAAGCTGCCACGTAAAACAAAGTAGGCGCAATAAATAAGAATGGCAATGCCTGCACCAAGTAACTTAGGCTCTTTCAGGATTGTGCTCAACGATTGGCCCTGGTCGGTAACCCATGTATAACTTGCCCAGATAGCACCTGTGGCATAACCCAACAGCCCCATAAACGTTCCTGTACCTGCATAGGCAGAAGCGTAAATGTCGTGTTTGTGGTTTTGCGTACGTAAGTATTTAATACTGTAAACAAGGCTTACGGCAAAAAGGATCATCATCGTAAACCACATACTTACATGGAAATAAAGATTGCGGATTGATTCGTTGAGAATAAACAGCCTCGGTACATCCATTAAAAATCCACCAACAATGGTGTAAACAAGTAAAATAACGGCTGCTATCTTCCACCAGGATTTATGCATAATCTAACCTTTAAAAAACAAACACAAACATTTGTTTTGCTTGCTTAAAGTGCGGCAAAGTTAGTGGTTGGGTACTAATCTTTCCATAAAAAGGGGAACAAAATCATACACAGCGCAAGTACCAGTATATCAAGTCCGCCAAGCAAAAATGTCATTTGCAGAAATGCCCCGTCTTTAAATACTTCGCCAAATGCTGCTTTTGAAATGCGGATAAGCAATAACAG
>NZ_CAMLGT010000158.1 GCF_946479605.1 uncultured Lacibacter sp. | reverse complement strand
CGATATAACTTTTTTCTTTCTCCGGCGATTCCACACCAAGTATCAGCATGTGTTCTGCCAGCCATCCTTCATCACGGCCCATTACACTGGCAATGCGTAAGGCAAAACATTTTTTTCCAAGCAAGGCATTACCACCATAACCACTGCCGTATGAAATGATCAAACGTTCTTCCGGAAAATGTGAAATGTATTTAACGGAAGGATTACAAGGCCACTTCACATCAGCTTGTCCTGGTTCAAGTGGTGCACCAAGGGTGTGTACACATTGTACAAAATCACTTTTCAGGTAGGGCATTACCTGTGCGCCCATGCGTGTCATGATGCGCATGTTGATCACCACATATTCACTATCGGTGATCTGTACGCCATAACGTGAAAGTGAAGAGCCTACCGGTCCCATACAGAAAGGGATCACATACATGGTTCTTCCTTTCATGCTTCCCTTGGTTAAATCTTCCAGTATAACTTTCATTTCCTGCGGCTCCATCCAGTTGTTGGTAGGGCCTGCATCAAGGCGTCGTGCGCTGCAAATAAATGTGCGGTCTTCCACACGGGCCACATCACTCGGATCACTGAAGCAGGCAAAACTGTTGGGACGTTTTTGTGGGTTGAGGCGGATAAAGGTTCCTTTATCAACCAGCAGTTCACATAGCCCATCATATTCTTCCTGCGATCCGTTGCACCAGTGTACATTCGTGGGTTGAAAATGCTCCTGCATTTTACTTACCCATTCTTCTAAGTCAGGCTTATCTGCAGCAATTGTTTTTTTGCGGGGTTTGGTTTCGATGAACATAATAATCGATTTAGTGGGAGCAAATAAGACAAGTTTCACTCCATAGCCAATGATCATAATAGGTGTGCTGTCCAATCTGTATCATTCAGCATCAATAACACCGCTTAACAATTTGTTAGTAGACGAACAGACAACTAATAGCTACAAAAAAATAAAAAAGCTGAGCAAGATCATTGGTCGATTCAAACCCTGTTTTTAGCTGATGAACATTAGCTCCTGTCTACTTTCCTGATTATGGTTATACTGCCGAACTACTTTTATGTTGTTAATGCATTCACCATTAAACCTTACAATTATGAACAAGTTGAAAAAAACCTTACTGGCTGTTTTCTTTTCCTTCGGCCTGTTAACTGTTGCTGCACAGGAAAATGAAACCGCCCCATCTCCTCCACGTTATGTTTCCAAAAAAGGATTCTGGGTTGTGCAGAGTAACACCAATGTGCCCACATCATCCACTATTTATTTTTATACCATAAACAACCGGTTATTGTATAAAGAAGAGATAGAAGGCATGCGGCTGAACCTGAACCGCAATAAAGTAAAGATGCGTTTGAAACGTGCATTGGAAAAAACCATCGCTGCTCATGAACGTGGCGAACTAACAGCAGCCAACGACCGTATTGTTGCCAGTGTTTTACGTACAAAATAGCATACTTGTAAAGCAGGCAGGGCAACATGCCTGCTTTTTAACATGAATCAAAACCGTTTGTCGCCTAAAAACATGTGTTGGTCGATGAGGTGGAGTACAAACTTCTGTTTCTGTAAGAAGCCATGTAATTTAGTAGATGATGATTGAGAAATATCCCTTCATTTTTTCCGATGCAGCCAGGCACCGCATTGCAAGGCATGTAAGTTTCTGGTTATTCTGGGGAGTGTTCCAGGGTTTCCTTTATTCATTTGTTGCAATACAGCGGGGTGCTTTCCATTACGTACCCAGGTTGCAATCATCGCTTGTGGAATCGTTTGTGTTTTTGATTCCGCACATGTTCCTCTCCTACATGCTTATTTACTTTGTTATTCCACGTTACCTGCTGAAACAAAAATATCTGCTCACCAGCATTTGGGTGATCATTCTTTTCGTGGCAGCTGCTTTCCTGTCTACCATTTTATCCATCACCATTATAGAGTCCATACGCCGGTATTTTTTAGGTGCGGAGTATCTTGCTTTTGCCAGAAGAAATGGAATTGGTCTCAGTATTTTTCTTGGATTGATGGCCGGGCTTCGTGGCGGCATAACCATTGGGGGCATTTCTGCAGCCATTAAGCTCATGAAGCATTGGTATGTAAAAGAACAACGCAACCTCATCCTGCAAAAAGAAAATATGGAAGCACAATTAAAAGTGCTGAAGGCTCAAATACATCCGCACTTCCTGTTCAATACACTTAATAATATTTATTCGTACACAAGAAACGTATCGCCCACCGCATCAAAAATGCTGATGGAGCTATCGGATATGCTGCGTTATATTTTGTATGAAGGCGATCAGAAACAAGTACCCTTAAGCAAAGAACTGAAACTGCTGCGTGATTATATTGAGCTGGAGCAACTACGCTATGGCAATAAACTTGAAGTAACTGTCAACTATCCATCCAATGCAGATCAATATTCCATTGCGCCGTTGCTGTTGTTACCGTTTGTTGAAAACTGTTTTAAACATGGCGCCAGTCACATGCTGGAGCATCCGTGGGTGAGTTTGCAACTGCACATAACCGATGATGTGTTGTATATGAAACTGCTGAATGGGAAAACGGAAGAACCAGCAACACATAAACCTGGCATCGGTTTGCAAAACGTAAAAGAACGTTTGCAGTTGTTATATCCTGATCAGTATGAGTTGCAGATAATGAATGAGCCGGATGTATATATTGTAAACCTAAAACTCACCTTGCAACAACTTCCTGCTGTAAACAAGGTTGTTAACCATCAACAAACTGTTTCCTATGTCTGATGTACAAAAAATACGTTGTCTTGTTGTGGATGATGAACCACCTGCACGGGAGATCATGAAACAATATATTGCTGATACGCCGATGCTGCAACTGGAAGGTGAATGCGCCAATGCCATTCATGCAATTGGCTTTCTTCAGCAACACCCGGTTGATCTTATTTTTCTTGATATTCGCATGCCGCAATTATCGGGAACTGATTTTCTGAAAACATTACAACATCCGCCAAAAGTGATTTTCACCACAGCACATGCCGAATATGCATTGGAAGGTTATGAACTTGATGTGGTTGATTACCTGTTAAAGCCGGTACGCTTCGATCGTTTTTTAAAAGCAGTGAACAAAGCCTACCAGCACAGCAACATCAAAACAACACTGGAAAAACCAATGGTTGAGCAGGAAAAGAAAGAAGCGTTTGTTTATTTCCGTGCCGACAGAAAGATGATCAAGGTAATGCTGGATGATATTCTTTATATCGAGAGTATGAAAGATTATGTAAAGGTGGTAACTCCGCAAGAAACCATTATTACCAAACAATCTATCAGCTCAGTTGAAGCCATGTTGCCTGAGCAACAGTTCATCCGTTCACACCGCTCATTCATTGTTTCGCTTAACAGTATCCGCTCGTTTACCAGTGAGTTGATACAGATTGGCAAAACAGAAATTCCTATTGGCAAATTATACCGAAGTGAAGTTTTAAAAACGTTACAGTAATAAGTTTCATTTTTCCGGCTGCTGTTTTCACACTACCTTTTGCTGAAAATTACTTGTTCATGACAGGATGGATCACTTCGCTTTGGTGGAAATTAAAAGGCTGGAAGATCAGCGGTACATTTCCTGATCATATTCCTAAAATGGTGATTGCTGTTGCACCGCATACAAGTGCATGGGATATTGTGGTTGGTCTTGCTGCACGTTATGTTACTCCTATCCGGCATGCATACTTCTTAGGAAAAAAAGAATTGTTCGATGGACCGTTTGGTTGGTTCTTTCGTGCTGTGGGTGGTACACCTGTTGATCGTTCTTCATCGCATGGTGTGGTGCAGCAGGTGGCAGATAAATTTAAAGAGCATGATGTCTTTCGCATTGCCATGAGCCCTGAAGGAACAAGAAAAAAAGTAGATAAACTCCGAACCGGATTTTATTACATTGCCAAAGAAGCAAAGGTCCCCATTCTGCTGGTGGGTTTCGATTTCACGCATCGCCAGGTGATCATGGGACCACTCATTTATCCTTCCTCCAACGAAGCTGATGATTTTAAACAGATCATTTCTTTTTTTGCAAACATCCAAGGCAAGCGAAAGGAACTGGGCATGCAGCATCTTGCACAATAAAAGTGCTGCACCGTATAAAAAATACAGCACAGCACCTGCTAAATCATCCTTTAAAAACTCTGATCATCGGCACTTGGTCCATAGCTGCCGGGTATAGGAATATTATTCAACCGCAAATACACACCTAACTGTGCACGGTGATGTGTTGTTTGTGCAAACGAATGACGGATGGCTTCATACTTTGTTAAGTCGGCCAGCAAGGTTTCTCCCATTTGCATTTTCCAGTGTTTGTTCACCAGTGTATCATCATCAGCTTTTTCAATTACTGATTTCCCTTTGCTGTACGATGTTTCGAGTAACTGTAGCAGTTCATTGTTATTACTTACCGGTGCAGGCGTATAATCCATCGCTGCAAAATCGATCAGTTCATGTTCAAGAATATGCTCCGGCCATCCTGAAATTTCAGCAACGTGAACAGCAAGGTTTTTCATACTCATGCTTTTTTCATGCGGCTTCCAGTCGAACTTGTCTGTAGGTACTAATGCAAGCATTTTACGTGTTGTAGCAATTTCCTGCTCCATTTCTTTAACGAGCAATTGTGTAAGATTCATAGCTGATTGTTTTTAGAATTCAAAAAAACAACCGGCTACTGACAACCCTATGGCAGTGTGTTTTTTGAAGCTGAAAAAAAAATTAATAATTGACCGGCAGTAACTTCATGTAGTCGTTAATATCAATGTGGTCGGCTTTGGAAAATGCCCAGCCCGTGTCTTTTACTTTCAGGATACGTGATACACGAAAATCACGATAATCGTTCCTGTTATGGCACCAGGCAGCAAGATGCCAGTTGTATGCGTAGAAAATAAGACCGATCGGCTCCACCTCCCGTTTACTCACTTCATTATTGTTATTCTTGTAATCAAGGATGAGTTTTGTTTTGGAAGAGATGGCTGTTTGTATAATGGAGAGATATTCAAAATCGGTGTAACCGGGATGGCTGGTCTGAAATTTCATTTGCTGTTGCAAACGTTCCAGTTTCTCTCTTTGTGCCGGGCGCATCACTGCTTTTACTTTATCCAATGCAGCTGCATAATGTATGAGAATTGATTTGTCGGCAAAACGTTCCACCACTGTTTGCATCAGCAACAATGCATTGGCTTCCTCATTACTGAAACTTACGGGTGGCAGAAAATAACCATCCACTAAAAAATAACCACGGTTCTGTTCAAAACTTACAGGAATACCTTGTTCCGCAATGGCTTTAATATCCCTGTACACTGTGCGGATGCTGATATTATATTTATCAGCTAATTTTTCAGCCGTTACAAATTTTTTCGATTGAAGTGTTGTGATGATACCCAGCAAACGGTCGACCCGGTTCATAAGAAATGTTTCTGTACTAAAATTAAACAGTTTGGTTTGCTTTCTCTTGTCAACCTTTTACAACAGCAGCCATATTATTTTATCTCTTCAAACATGCCGGTCTGTTTATTCTTGCGCACATTATCGGCGTGGAAGTAACGGCCATTCATCGCTACATATACACCATGCGGAAGAGTTTGAGCAAAAGCCAATGCACTGCCCAGGTTAAAAAGCCCGTCGCTACTACCAAATTTAATGGGGATCATAGCACCGGTGAGCACAACAGTTTTGTCTTTTATCTTTTGTGCAATTATTCTTGCTGTTTCGCTCATAGTATCGGTACCATGTGTGAGAACAATCCTGTCTTCATCGGCATTTGCACACTGATGAACAATCAACTCACGATCTTCATCGGTCATTTCCAGACTGTCGATCATCATCAGCGTACGGATTTCCACGGGAACCCTGCAACGACCCATGGTGAGCAGATCGTGCATGTGCGTGTCTTTAAAAAAAAGCTGCCCGGTTATTTCGTTGTATTCTTTATCGAATGTGCCCCCGGTAATAAAAATGCGGACTGCCATGAAAAGTTGTTTAAAGCGTGGAATATCTGCAAAGAAAAAGAATATGTTGGTTGATGCGCAAAAATAAAAGAGGGGTGCCTTGTGGCACCCCTCTTGGGTCATAATCATGCCGGCGCATCAGATCACCAAGCCTGAAGAGTTAATATAATTTACCAGTGCTGCACTGTTTTTAAGATTCAGTTTTTTGAGGATGTTATGACGGTGTACTTCCACTGTTTTAAGCGAAATATTCAGTTCACTTGAAATTTCTTTGGAAGACATTCCCTGTTTGATGTATTTGATCACATCAAGCTCACGTGTGGATAGAGTATTTGCACCCGAGCTTTCTTCCTCAAATATCTGCTCACTTAGAATGGTTTTTACTTCAGCGCAAATAAAACGCTTTCCTTCGTGCACAGCTGCAATAGCATCAAACATTTCCTGTTGCGGCGAGTTTTTGGTAACATAACCCATTGCACCCAGCTTCAATAATTTCTTTACATACGCCGGCTGCGAGTGCATGGATACCCCAATGATCTTTGTAGAAGGCGAAAACTTGCGGATCTGCTCCGTAGCTTCAATACCATTCATGGGCGCCATATTAATATCAAGCAAGGCAATTTTCGGGCGTAATTTCTGAGCCATTTCAATAGCTTCCTCACCGTTACTGCACTGTGCAATTACAGAAAAGCGTGGATCACTATTTAAAATAAAACTCCAGGTTTCACGAATCAACTTGTGATCGTCGGCAATTAAAACTGTAATCTTTTCCATGTCATGTAGTTTTTAAAATATTAATAGGAATTTGAATAACCAATTTACAACCATGCCCTGAGCTTGTAAGGATCTCAACTGATCCGTCCTGCAGCTCTGCACGGCTTTTGATATTTGTAAGGCCTTGGCCTTTTTTTACTGTTTGCAGATCAAATCCTTTCCCATCATCCGCAATAAACAGGTACACTTTGTTTTCGTCCTGAAACATTTCCACCATTACCTTTTTCGCATTGGCATGGCGTACTATGTTGTTCAGCTGTTCCTGTAATATCCGGTAGATGGTCAGTTTGATCGACTCATCCATTTGCTCCTCAATGGAGTTTTTGGCAAAGAACTGTATCTCAAAGCTACCTAATGCCCTGAAACTTTCAATGAGGTCATTTACCGCAGCAATAAGCCCCAGATCATTAATACTTGTCGGCACCAGCGAGCGTGACAGGTTTCGTACTTCTGTAATAATGGTATTGATGTGTTTTGTACCACGATCAATGAGCTCTGCTGGATCGTCCTGCTTATGTTTCATCATTTCCAGGTAAAGCTTGGTAGTGGTAAGCAGCTGACCAATATTGTCATGCAGCTCCTTCCCTATTTCAGCACGCTCTTTTTCCTGAGCAAATACTGCGGCCTGTGCCACCTGAAACTGGCGGGTACGTTCCTTGAGCATTAATTCTCTTTCAAGTTTTTTACGCTCAGTAATATCCCGCATAGCCCCAACAATACGCACCGGTTTTCCCTTGTTGTTAAAGATCATATAGCCCTTATCAAGCACATTGGCATAAGAACCATCCTTGCGGCGAAACTGGTACTCACATTCCCAATGTGGTGTTGAATGCTGGCTTAAAAATGAGTTGAAGCTGCTGATCACCTGCGTTTTTTCATCGGGATGAATATTTACTTCCCAAAAATCAAGCCCCTGTTCTGCATCTTCAAAACCATGACCAAAGAGGATGCGGTAGCCTTCGCTCCAGGTCATATTATTCTTTTCAAGATCAAAATCCCATATCGCCTCATTGGTAGCTTTTGTTACCAATTCATACCGCTCATTACTCAACTTGAGTTTTTCGGCAAATTCTTTTTGCTCAGTTACATCCTGCATAGTGCCTACCAGACGTACCGGCAGCTGATCTTTGTCTGTGATGAGGTATCCTTTGTCCGCCACAAATGCATAACTGCCATCACTCTTCTGAAAACGATATTCGCAATGCCACTGGCGTGTATATGTTTGGCTCAGGAATGCATGCAATTCATTCACAACACGCTCCTTATCATCGGAATGGAGTTTTGATTCCCAGAAATGAAGGTTTGAATGTTCATTATCTGTATCGTACCCAAACAGCATTTTGTACCCGTTGCTGCGGATGATCGTTTTCGCAACCAGATCATAATCCCATATTGCTTCATTTGCAGCATTCTTTATAAACTCGTAACGTTCGTTACTGATCTTGAGCGCTTCACCTGCTTCTTTTTGTGCAGTAATATCTCTGTGCGATGCAATGATGATACCTTCGTGTAACAACGGTGTTGCTGTCCATGCTATCCATTTTGTTTCACCCGATTTTGTAACCACACGGTTTTCAAAATACGGGATTACTTTTCCGGCACTCAACTCCTGCAATTTTTCAAGTACTGCCGGTTTATCATAATCATGCGCAAAGCTAAGCGGATGTATATCCTTTGCTTCTTCCGCAGAATAACCGCTGAACTCTTCAAACGCAGGATTTACACGAATGTATCTTCCATCAAGACCTGCAATGGTAAGAATATCCCTGCTGATGAGAAAGAACTGATCAAGCATTAAATTGTTCTGGCGCTTGGTAATTTCAGCACCAAACAATTTTGCCTGTATGCCTACCACATTTGCATCGTGGCGACTTATCTTTTTTTGCTGCCTGTTTAAAAAGAACAGACAACAACTTACTTTGCTTTCACCCATGACGGGCACAATTAAGGCCGACTTAAAACCACAATCAAGAGCTGCTTCCCTGCGTTTAAACGCAAATTCATTTGCTGCAATATCTTCTATCCAAAATGGCTTGGGCGTGTTTGCAACTTCAGTAGACGCATAATCGCTCAACACATATTTATGATCACCTGTACTTGCTGAAAATGCAGCAATGGCCTCATCATCCGTTTCAAAATCGGATACCTGGTTGTGCAAATGCACCAGATCAAAACTTGGTATCCATATCTCTGCCAGATCCCCTCCTGCAAACAGCCTCAGTTTTTGCAAGGCCAGTTTCAGGTTTTGATTTAATGGATTTG
>NZ_CAMLGT010000157.1 GCF_946479605.1 uncultured Lacibacter sp. | reverse complement strand
GATTTCCCTTGTAACTCAAGTGGCGAATAACCGGTAAGACTTTTTGCTTTTGCACTAATGAATTCAAACTCGCCCTGCAGGTTGGCAGTAAACGTGATAATTCCTGGACCTTCAATTAGTTTCCGGTATTTCACTTCACTTTCCCGTATTTCCTGTTCAGCTCTTTTCCGGAGGCGAATGTCTTTATCAAGTTGCCACAGCAACACTGCAATAAAAAGAATGACAATGAAAGCACCTGCTACAGTAATTTTGATCAATCGCTGTTCTGTTTGTTCACTTACTTTCGTACGTTGCTGTAACAGCATTTGCTGACGCTCACGTATAGACGATAACTGATCATTGATCTTTTGAGAAAGTTCTCTTCCCTTTGCATCAAGATCTTTTGCCTGTGCAATTGGCTTTTGATAAGCAAGAAAAGTCTGTTGATCTGTTCTACTCTGCTTCAGCGTTGATCCTAGTTGACCAAGCCATGCTTTTTGTGTGGAGTCTATTGCCATTTGATGTGCAGTGGCAGCAGCATACTGGATACTAAGATGAACTTTTTGTAATTCATTCAGGAGGTGATCTTCACCCGTTATCAGGTAACTTCTCACCAAACCTTCGCTTTCCGATACGCCTATGCGGATATTATCAACCTGCTCCATTACCCGGTAAGTATGCATCACCATCTCATCGGTTTGCTTTGTTTGCACAGAGCCCACGTAAATAATACGGCCAAAAAACACAAGCACACCTGCTGCTAAAATAAATATCAACAGTATAGTGCGGCTAACCGGAATGTTTAATTTTATGAAGGTTGATTTCTTCACAATACTTTCTTGCAGTTTGAGATGAACAAATAAGAATATTCATCCGCAACAGCAGGCACAGCATGAAGCCGGGATAACAGGGAAAATATTTGTTTGTGGAAGAATTGAATACTGCGTAAACCACGCATTGTATTTGCGAACTTCATGGATACTGGATTTGGATAATTGAATATCGCTGATAAACACAAAACAGCCTTAGCCAAATAAAAAATTAAGTTGAAAATAAGTGCAAACTCTTATAAAACAAAAATGCCGGACTACATGCCCGGCATTTTTCTGTAGAGGATCTACTACTTACTCCAGTTGAGCTTTGCCATCTTCACATCACGTGAATTGCCACCAATCATTACCTGGAATTCACCAGCCTCCCAATCATACTTAAGATCGTAGTTATAAAACTTCAGATCACTTGGCGAAATATTGAATGTTACTGTTTTACTTTCTCCTGCTTTCAATTCTACTTTCTGGAAACCTTTCAACTCTTTAACCGGGCGGGTAACGGAACCAACCACATCACGTATATATAACTGCACGACTTCTTTACCGGTAACAGTACCTGTATTAGTAAGTGTAACACTTGCTGTAATGGTTTGGTTTCCTTTTGGCGAAGCATTACTGATTTTTACATCGCTGTAACTGAATTTTGTATAACTCAATCCGTAACCAAACGGATACAACGGATCATTACTTACATCTAAATAATTACTACGGAATTTCTGGAACCACTGGCCATCGGGTAAAGGACGTCCGGTATTTTTATGATTGTAGAACAATGGAACCTGTCCTACATTCTGCGGAAAGGTCATTGTTATTTTTCCTGAAGGGTTTACATCACCAAACAATACATCTGCCACGGCATAACCAGCTTCACTGCCACCAAACCATACGTTCAAAATTGCAGGAACGTTCTGATGCTCCCATGTTAATGCCAATGGACGACCTGTAAACAATACCAGCACAACAGGCTTGCCTGTTTTTAATAATGCCTTTAATAAGTCTTTCTGTGCCTGTGGTATTTCAATGTTTGTCCGGCTCGATGCTTCACCGCTCATTTCTGCACTTTCGCCAAGCACAGCCAACACAACATCACTTTGGTTAGCAATAGCAACAGCTTCGCTGATCATTTCTTCCGGCGAACGTTTATCCCGTCCCATACTTTTGCCAAATACAGTTGCACGCTCTTCAAACTTCTCATCATAATCGAGGTTACTGCCTTTTGCGTACAGGAATTTTACTTTATCGCCCACCACTTCATTTAAACCTGTTAATACAGCTGTGGCTTTATCAAATTCTGCAGCCACACTCCACGTACCCGGCATATTACGTTTATCATTTGCCAATGGTCCTATCACAGCAACGGTTCCATTCTTCTTCAATGGCAATACATTGTTTTCATTCTTGAGCAATACAAAACTTTGCGCAGCTGTTGAACGTGCAATTTTGCGATGCTCCAAACTAAACACTTCTGTTTTTGCTCTTTCTTCATCGCAATAGCGATACGGATCATCAAACAAACCAAGTTTGTATTTTGCTTCAAGGATTCTTCTGCATGCTGCATCAATCATCTGAATTGTTACTTTGCCTTCCTTCAACGATTGTTTAAGCGTTGATAAAAATCCTTCGCCCACCATATCCATATCAATGCCTGCATTCAATGCCCTGCCTGAAACTGTTTGCAGATTGCCGAGACCATGATCGATCATTTCATTAATACCGGTGTAATCAGTAACAAGAAAACCTTTAAAGCCCCATTGCTTACGCAACACATCCGTTAATAACCATTTGTTGGCTGTTGCCGGAATACCGTCAATTTCGTTGAACGATGCCATTACACTTCCTACTCCGGCATCAACTGCAGCCTGGTATGGATAAAAATATTCATTGTACATACGGTAACGGCTCATATCAGTTGTGTTATAATCACGACCAGCTTCTGCAGCACCATACAATGCAAAATGTTTTACGCAACTCATGATGGTGTTATTGAGCGAAAGATCTTTTCCCTGGTAACCACGCACCATTGCTTTTGCAATTTGTCCTCCGAGATAAGGATCTTCACCACTACCTTCTGATACACGGCCCCAACGTGGATCACGTGTAAGGTCTACCATTGGTGAAAACGTCCAGTTAATGCCATCGGCACTTGCTTCAACAGCAGCAATGCGTGCACTTTGTTCAATGAGCTGCATATCCCAGCTTGCACTTAAACCCAATGGAATAGGAAACACTGTTTGATAGCCATGAATCACATCCATCCCAAAAATGAGCGGAATCTTCAGGCGTGTTTCTTCTACTGCTACTTTTTGTACTGCTTTAATTTTAGCAACAGATTTAATATTAAAAAGCCCGCCCACTTTTCCTTCTTTGATCTTTTTACCTATATCAGAATTTCCTGCCTGGCCTGTTACAATATCGCCAGAGCCAGGTAAATTCAACTGCCCGATTTTTTCATCTAACGTCATCTTCTTCATTAATGCATCAATGAAGGTTTTCATCTTTGCCTCTTTTGTTTGCTGGGCTTGCAACTGCAGCGCAACCAAAACAAACAAACCAATAAGTAATCCTTTTAAAACTTTCATAACCAACATTTATTATTTGAGTAATACTTTTTCCAATTTCGTTTTCCAGATAGCATAGCCCTTTGCATTCATGTGCAGGTTATCTTTCAAAAAAATATCCGGCATCGGCTCACCAGTTGAAGTAAGCATTGCGTTGTACACATCCACAAATCTTGTGTTTGGTCGTGTTGCAAGATAAGCGTGGATACGTTTGTTACCTTCCTTATATTTTTCCAGTAAATGCATACGGCTTGGGCTTGGCTTCATTGACACATAAACCACCGGAACATTTTTATATTTTGCACGGATGTAGTTAAACAATGCAATAAACCGTTGTGTTACCAACTCCACAGTTACAGTATCGCTTGATGCAAAATCATTTTCACCGCAATAGATAACGATTTGCTTAGGCTGATAAGGAAAAATAACATCGTAACGGTAACGAATCACATCGGTCAGTGTACTGCCGCCAAATGCACGGTTCAATATTTTCCGGTCGGGGAAATAGGTTTGTACATCTTTCCACAAGGTGAATGAAGAACTGCCGATCAATAAAATCTGGTTGGACGCAGGGAAAGCAATACTATCGGCCGTTTTAAATTTCTGTACTTCGTTCCAAAAAGGAAACGGCTCTTTGTTTTGCGCATTTGCTGCAAGAACAATGAACGTTAAAGCAATACTGAGCGTGAATCTTTTCATTTCTACAACTTTATCTGTTAATACCGGGCATTAGACAGCACACAAAGTAAGTGAATTCATTTGCTAGAATCTTTGTCTGCTTTTACAAATGAGGCGAAGAAAATCCCAGCGTGGTTAATCCGCTTTTCACCTCCGGTGCACTCATAAATAAATTCCACAACAACTTACTGCGGTGATTTTCGATCATTGCAATGATCGGTCCCTGATCAATTGCAAGAAACGAGCTGGCAAACCAGGTTTGCTTCAGCGAAAACGCATCAACAAAACCATACTCTTTAAACAGTTTATCACCCAGCACATAGTAAAAAAACTTCAGAGCCTTCATACTTTCCGTTGGAGTGTAAGGCATTGATGAAAGTGCTGCTGTTGGAGCTATAACACTCACATCATTGTTGGGCGAACTCGCCGTGTAACCATTGGGGATATCACTTGCCGTAAGTCCCCACAACGAATCGCTGTAGCCGTAATGACCATTGGGATTTGCAACACAATATTGATAATTGATGCGTGAATGATTTTTTGTCTGCACTTCGTAATTTGCATACGCATCACTTAACCCGTTTGGATCAATACCCATAAAGGAGTAATGCGAAAAGAATAACGGCCCGCCATAAGCGCTTCCCAGCGGCAGAGTCATATTGAAATACTGATTTCCGTTTACAAAACCTGCAGCACCATTTCTTGCCCATCCATTATCATACACAGTTTTTGGAATGCCATGTGTTGATGATGCTGCAGCAAGAACATAAGTAATCAAACATTCGTTCCAGCCTCTTATCTGCAAATTCATATCCCAGGCAAAATTCGGGCTCCAGTGCCAGTACAATACCTGCTCATTATTTTTCCTGAACCAACTCCATTCTACTGCATTGTACAAAGCCGTAATATCGTTTCGCAAATTTGTTTCTGCGGCATCAACGCCGTTAAAATATTGCCGGGCTGTGATCAGTCCCATCATCAACAAAGAAGTTTCTACCAGATCAGCACCATCATCTTTTGCACTGAAAGCAATTACATTTCCTGAATTTCCATTGAGCCAGTGCGGAAATGCACCATGAAATTTTTGCGCTTTTGTTTTTAGAAAATCAACAATGGTTTGCATACGCTGTAACCCTTGTGCTCTTGTAATAAAACTGCGGTGGATGCCTGTAACAATTGCCATTGCACCAAAACCTGATCCGCCTGATGTAACAAGGTCGCCCGATGTATTACGTTCTCTTGCAAGCCCGCTCACAGGATGAGCAAAGTCCCAGAAATACTTAAAGGTTTGCTGTTGCACTTTTGTCAGCAATTCATCATCAGTAATTGCCGGAAATTTTCTGGAAGAGTCAATTTGTGTGATAAAAGTTTTGTCTACTGAGCCAATGTAGTTGCCGTTGGATGCAGATCTTAGTCCTGATGTCACAACAAACTGGTAACGTGCAATCGCTGTAAGCGAAGCAGCAGGTTGAACTACCAATACGGAATCATTGTTCTGAAAACTCGTATTGATGCTTACTTCGCTGCCTGATGCAGTAAGCATCTTTACAGATGCGGCTATACTGCTGCGTTGCAAAGGTTGCGAAAACTGCAACCGCAAAACCGGTTGCAGTGGCGCACCATATACTAAATTATTTGCAAAATCAACTCCATTTAACTTTAAAGACTGTAACGTAACCGTCTTTGGCTGCTCAACTACAGGAGCTGATTTCTTTTTACAAGCATAGAAACCTGCGGCAAACAGGATCAACAAAAAAGTAATTGTCCGATACATGTATCTGTTTACAGCAAAAATCATTCATTTATTTGATAAGATAGGTATTGATTGAATGAGGTAATGCTTTTGTGTTAGCTGCCTTTCCGTTGATCCAGAGCATAAAGTCTGTTGGCTTGCTGCTTTGGTTCATAACCACCACAGCCACACTGCCATCTGTATTTTGAAATGCCGTTGTTAACAACTGGCTTCTGCTGGCAGCTGCACTGATGCGTTTTGCACCGGGCTGAATGAATTTTGAGAAATGACCTATGTAGTAATATGCATTTGTATAGATCAGTTTTCCGGTTCTTGTATCAGCATGCACAGGAGCAAAACAAAAATTCTGAACATGGTTTGGTCCACCGGTTTCATCCAGTAAAATATTCCAGTCAGTAAAGCCTGTCATACCATTGTTGAAGTCATTGATCATACTACGGCCATATTCTTCGCCCAATACCCATGCGTTGTAACGTGTAGAGTCAAAACTTTCAGCACATCCTTCAGTAAAAAAGATATGCTTATCAGGAAACGATTCATACACTCTTCTCAAATTATCATACATCGGTTGTCCGCCACTCCAGTCTTCATACCAATGAAATCCTATACCCCAGATATATTTTGAAGCTTCCGGATCATTAAAATAAGTTTGAGCACGCTGGTAAATAAGATCACGGTTATGATCCCATACAATGATCTTTTTATCCTGCAATCCTTCTTTATGCATCGTTGGACCTAAATGATTTTTCAGGAAATCACGTTCTTCCTCTGCAGTATAAATGCAGCTTTCCCAACGTTGCTTCGCCATAGGTTCGTTCTGTATTGAGATACCCCACACCGGCACATTTTCTTTTTCGTACTCCTTGATGAATTTTGTGTAATACATTGCCCATGCATCATAATACTCCGGCTTCAACTTACCACCCTGCAACATGTTGTTGTTATCTTTCATCCAGGCTGGTGGGCTCCAGGGACTAGCAAATAAATTCAGTGATCCGCCTGCAGCTTTCATTGCAGCTTTGATCAGGGGTAATTTAAATTTCCGGTCATGATCGATGTTAAATGTTTTCAATTCTTTATCACCATCAGCCACATACGTGTACATGTCGCTGCTGAAGTCGCAACTATTGATATTTGTTCTTGCAACAGTGTACCCAATTCCATTTTGCTTATCGAAATGTGCCGTTAAAAATTCCTGCTGTGCCGCCTCTGGTAATTTGGCAAACACTTCTGCTGATGCATCTGTTATGGCAGCACCTACACCTAAAAAACTTTGAAAACTTTTTCCGGGATCAACAAATACTATGATCTCGTTTTCAAAAGGCTGACCCTTTTCAACAAACTCCAGTGTATCGGTTAAAGATAACCGGTAGCTGGAACTATCGGCAGTGGTGTACACTGTTACTTTCTTTCCATCAGTTGAATAGGAAGCAGCATTGTCAGAAGCCGAATTTTGTTTGGCTGTACAGGCCACCAGTTGCAATACAGTTAATCCGTATAATATTCTTTTCATATTGTTTGAATTATTTAATCCCATTGATATGTTGCCACAGCTCCTCCGGGTAAGGAAGTGGCAGCAACTTTTCCGTTGTATTTAATATTGAAGTTGACAGCAGTTGCACCATCGTTTACCGCAATCAATACCTTTTTTCCGGCAGCTGTGCGGAAAGCTGCACTATGGATATTACCTGCAATACTGCTGCTGATGCGAACAGAACCAGGGGGCACAAACTTTGACGCATGAGCAACAATATAATAACCAACGTTACGAGATATAACACTGGAGCCAATTGTCAGCGCACCTTTACATTCCGTACAACCACCGGGTGTATGTGGCCCGTAGTTAGGATCGTTTGCAAGATTCCATTCCAATGCTACTTTGCTCCAGTTGCGCATGGAACCGATGATCACATTCTTTACATGCCATCTTAAGTCTCCATCAAAACTTCCGTTCTTACCTGTCCATTGTTCGGTGAAGTATAAATTTTTATCAGGATGTGCTGTCTTAACAGTGCTGAGTGCACTGATATCGCCACCATATAAATGAAATGCAGAACCATCAATGTATGCTTTTGCAGCAGCATCATTCAACACTGCAATAGGATAACCGGGGTTATCGCAATTGTGATCCCATACAATGATCTTTGTTTTAATACCTGCTGCCTGGAATGCAGGACCAAGACTTGTTTTTACAAACGTTGCCTGTTCTGCTGCAGACATCACCATGCTTGGATTATTACCGCCATGCTGCGGTTCGTTCTGTAAGGTTACTGCATCAATCGTAATTCCTTTCATTTGCATGGCCTGGATGTACTTTACAAAGTAGGCAGCATACGTTGAATAATACTGTGGTAAAAGATAACCACCAATACTGCTGCCATTGCTCTTCATCCAAACCGGTGCACTCCATGGTGAGCCCATGATCTTAATATCAGGATTGATGGCGAGTATTTTCTTTAACACCGGAATAAGATCAACTGTATCCTGCGATAAAGAAAAATTTGTAAGATCAACATCCGTTTGTCCTGCAGGAAGATCGTTGTAACTGAAAACAGATGCACTAAGATCGGAAGCGCCAATACTGATGCGCAAATAACTGACAGCAATATTGTTTTCTGTTTTTCCAAACAACTCCTGCAGCAATGCATCTTTTTCCGTTGCCGAAAGTTTATTGATGAGTGTGGCACTGCCACCCGTGAGTGTATAACCAAAACCATCAACAGTCTGATAAGTGGTTTCAGGTATCACTTCTATTTCAGGATAACCATTTACAGTGTTCACAAAATTCAAGGTGGCAGTTTGCTTTTGCAGCAATGCCGATTGATCGCCTTTTGTGATCCAATATTCCACATCACTTTTACCAGGGGTTACAGGAGGGGGTGTGCTTCCGCCGGTTGGCGACGATTTTTTTGCACAACCATTACCCATCAGGAACAAAACCGAGGCCAGATAAATTATTTTTTTCATGAGAGAACTGATAACGATCAAGAAAATTGATTACTGAAACACACGCACATAATCCACATACATCCGTTGAGGAAAAACAGTTGACGCATCGGGAGGGCCGGGCCAGTTACCACCAACAGCTACATTAAAAATTAAAAACTGTGGTGCATTAAACGGATAATTGGCTGCACCAACATCTGCTTTTGTAAATGTGAAATACAACACATCATCAACAAACCAGCGAACTTTATCTTCTTCCCAGATAATACTGAATACACGAAACCTGTCGGAAAAATTACCGGAACTGAGATCGTAACTGCCT
>NZ_CAMLGT010000156.1 GCF_946479605.1 uncultured Lacibacter sp. | reverse complement strand
GTGATACTAATAATCTTGAAGATGTGTTCAGAAGCTTAACTTCCTGAGTGCATGTACAACACTACATCTATTCAACTACGGTAATCAGTCAACTTGCAGGTGAACAGTCATCGTTTAATAATCTTCCCCACTCCCTTCACCAATATCCATCCTATCAATAACAACATCAACACAGCAATAACAATTGGCACAGTAAAGCTTAATGCTGTGCCGCCAATGGCTGCTGCATTTTCACCTGTAGATACAACAGCATTACCTGCACCAACTGTTGTTTTAGAAGAGAACAAACGTAGCAAACCTGTGCCGGCCTGGATTGTTCCGGCAGCACCACCCCCTGCAATAATGGCCAGTATCCATTTCAGCAACGGATTAAAATCGGCAATAGGTAAAAACGAAGCTGCAAGAATAGTTCCTGCGGCAACAGCCAGTGGTGTGGCAATTGTATCGAGCAGGTTATCTACAAACGGAATATAGTATGCAGCTATCTCCAGCACAGCGGCGGTTCCAAAACAGATCAATGCAGGCAATGATCCCATCCACTGCATATCTGCAGGCAACACATACCACTGTTGCCAGGCTGCAAAGCTGGCTCCCAGCATTGGTACAAATACCCTGAAACCGCAACAGGCACTCAAAGCAATTCCCATTGCAGCAGCTGTAACCAGTTGTACATCCATAACAATCGTTTGTTGTACTTAAAAATAATCAATTTCACTGCCTTTTATCCTTTGTTGCTGCCTTTGAATGTCTTTTCTTTGCAGCGCAAACAACAAAGTCAGAAAAGAGAGAAGTTAGAAAGTCCGAAAGAACAACTCTGCTGATCTCCATCTTCGGAACGAACACTCTTCCGGTCTTTTCTCTTCCCGACTTCCGGACTATAACATTAACTACAAACTGAATTTTATGAGCTTCATTGCCGACATTCATGCAAGACAAATTCTCGACAGCCGTGGTAACCCAACTGTAGAAGTAGATGTGATAACTGATAATGGTATTATTGGCCGAGCGGCTGTACCAAGTGGTGCAAGCACAGGTAAACACGAAGCGGTTGAGCTGCGTGATGGCGATAAAAGCAAATACCTTGGTCGTGGTGTATTGAAAGCTGTAACGAATGTAAATGAAGTGATCGCTGATCAGTTAATTGGTATTGATGTTACACGCCAGGCTTACATTGATTCATTGTTACTGAAAATTGACGGAACTGAAAATAAAAGTAACCTTGGTGCAAACGCAACATTGGCTGTAAGTATGGCTGTTGCAAAAGCTGCTGCTGAAGAAAGCGGTTTGCCTTTGTTCCGTTACCTGGGTGGTGTAAACAGCACTGTGTTGCCTATGCCCATGATGAACATCATGAATGGCGGTGCACATGCTGATAATAAAATTGACTTCCAGGAATTCATGGTTATTCCTTTTGGTGCTCCTTCTTTCAGCGAAGGTTTGCGTTGGGGTGTTGAAATTTTCCATCACCTGAAATCTGTATTAAAGAAAAAAGGTTACAGCACCAACGTAGGTGATGAAGGTGGTTTTGCTCCTGAAATTCAAAGCAACGAAGAAGCAATTGAAACAGTACTGGAAGCAATTACTGCAGCTGGTTACAAACCTGGCGAACAGGTTGGTATTGCCATGGATGCTGCATCAAGCGAAATGTATGATGAAGCAACCAACACATACAAATTTTACAAGAGCAATCCCGGTAAAGTGATCAGCAGCGATGAAATGGTTGCTTACTGGACTGAATGGGTAAATAAATATCCCATCATTTCTATTGAAGATGGTATGGCAGAAGATGATTGGGCTGGCTGGAAAAAGTTAACTGACAGCATTGGCAGCAAATGCCAGCTGGTAGGTGATGATCTGTTTGTAACAAACGTAAAACGTTTGAAAGATGGGATTGATAAAAACATCGGCAACAGCATTCTTATTAAAGTAAACCAGATCGGTACTGTTACTGAAACCATCAATGCCGTGCAAATGGCACAGAACGCAGGTTATACTTCAGTAATGAGTCATAGAAGTGGTGAAACAGAAGATACCACTATTGCTGACTTGGCAGTAGCGTTAAACTGCGGCCAGATCAAAACCGGTTCAGCTTCACGTACCGACCGTATGGCGAAATACAACCAGCTCATCCGCATTGAAGAAATGCTGGGCGAAAATGCAGTATATCCAAAAGGAAAGATTAAATTTGGTAAATAGCATTTAGTTAATGGTTCATAGTTCATGGGCATTAACTGTGAGCTATGAACCATTCTTATTTTGATCTTATATGAAAATTCTGAATAATATTCCACCCGTGTTGAAAAACAAATATGTTTTAACACTTATTGGTTTTGTGGTGTGGATGTTATTTGTAGACCGCAACGATTTTATTACTCAGGTTGGCCGTTATCAAAAGCTGAGCGATCTGAAAAGCAGCAGTACTTATTATAACGACAAGATAGAAGCAGCTAAAACAGAGCTGGAAAAGCGCAAAAACGACCCTTCGGCCTACGAACGCCTTGCTCGTGAAAAGTATTATATGAAACGTGATAATGAGGACATTTTCCTCTTCGACGAATAAAAATTCCCTCCCCGTACAATACAAGTTTACCAACAGCGTTTAATAGCAAAGCAGATCCTCTGAGAAGCCCCTACGCAACTAAAAAAGGATTGCTTATGACACAAAAATTTACGCCGGAAGACTTGTTACAATATCTCTATAAAGAAACGACCCCAGCAGAAAATGAAGCCATTGAGAAAGCATTGGCCGAGGACTGGACACTGAGAGAAAAGTTTGAAGTGATCAAGAAAGCCGCTCAAAGGCTTTCACAACTTAGCCTTTCCCCCCGAACAGAAACGGTTTTGAATGTGCTGAAATATGCCAATAAGAACCTCATTACAAAGTAACCGGGCAAAAGCTGATCTTTCCCTAATTTCGCCGTCATTCCCAATTACGAATGACTACAAAAGAGCGTTACCAATCGGTTATTGATTATTTTTCTGTGCATGCACCCGATGCCGAAACTGAATTACTGTACGATAATCCTTTTCAGTTACTGGTAGCCGTTATCTTAAGTGCACAATGCACCGATAAACGGGTAAACCTTACCACGCCTTCCATCTTCGCAAAATATCCTGATGCTGAAAGCATGAGCAAAGCAACGTTCGATGAATTGTTTCCACTCATTAAAAGCATCTCTTATCCCAACAATAAAACCAAGCACCTTATAGGTATGGCACAAAAACTCGTAAACGAGTTTAACAGCGAAGTGCCATTAACGGTTGATGAATTGATCAAGCTGCCGGGAGTAGGTCGTAAAACAGCCAATGTGATTACATCGGTTGTAGATGAACAGCCAAACATGGCTGTTGATACGCATGTGTTTCGTGTAAGCAAACGCATTGGTTTGGTGAAGCAATCGGCTACAACTCCGTTAGCTGTTGAAAAAGAACTGATCAAACATTTTCCAACAGAATTGATTCACAAAGCACATCACTGGCTTATTTTACATGGCCGCTACATTTGCCTGGCACGAACGCCAAAGTGCAGGGAATGTGGCTTGCAGCATTGCTGTAAGTATTTTGAGAAGAACAACAGGTAAAGCTGTTTTTTGCATAAAGACGCACTTAATTCCTGTATGCTTTCATACTACTGTTTTACTGTTATGAACATAACATTTTTCACAACAGAAAAAGAAAGGACGAAGTTTGTGAAGAATAAATACAAAGCCCCCGCTTAGCTGTATTTAACAGACGAAAGCAGAGGCTTTGCATTGAAGAATCTAAAAACGCTCTACACCTTTCACATTCATTTTTAATAAAGTCACCCTGTCTGGGCTTGTCATAAATAACAGTTTATTGTTTGCTCCTGCAAAAACATTGTTGGTACCGCCACCGCCGGGAATGGTAAGTATTTTATTCCCTTTTTTATCATAAGCGTTTAATCCAGGTCCCGTACTTACATACACATTTCCACGCTCATCCATTGACATACCATCGCAAAAATTAAGACCGCTGGCAAAGGTCTGCATATTTGAAAGTGTTCCGTCTGCATTGATCGTAAACTCCTTGATCTGACCAGTACCATCGTATGTCCAGTTATTAACGTACAGTTTTTTTCCATCAGGTGTTCCTGTAATACCATTTGGCCATATATCAGCATTCCAACCGGCCATTGTAGTTACACGAATAAGCGCATTTGCACCGGGTGCTAAATAATATACATGTCCTCCTTTTCCGCTTTCAGCCTGTTCGGAGTGTGTTGGCTCCCAGTTTTGTTTGCGGGGATCAGCATCATCCCAGTAGTCTCTTGGGAATATGGGATCTGTAATATAAATACCTCCATTCACCGGGTTGATCCACACATCATTAGGACCATTTAATAATTTACCGTTGTAGTTATTTACTAATACGGTATGAGAACCATCGGGAGCGATCTTCCAAAGTTCGCCATGCATATCTGCACAGGCGATGAGATAACCGTCTTTATCAAAAGCCATTCCATTGGAGCGGCCAGTGCCGGTTAAAAATGTTGTGATTGTGCCGGTTGCCGCTGTCCATTTGTAAATTTTATCATTGGGCTGATCAGTAAAAAAAACATTACCGTGTTTATCAACAGCAGGCCCTTCTGTAAAACCAAATCCTTTTTGAATGGTATCTAACCCTCCGTGCTGGCTTGCGGAAACAAGACCTGACGGATCAAAAAAAGTACTGCCGTGCATCTGTTTAAAAGCAGACGTTTTTTCAAAAACGGATTCAGCAGCAAGAATGTCGTCAGTTTGACGAATACTTTTTGAACAGGAAGCTAACACGAAAGAGCATACCACTCCCAGGAAAAAAAACATGTTCTTTTTCATACAACAAGCAATTTTAAGTTTTAATAATAAATGGGGGTAAGCGTGCAGAACTCTGCATTAGCAACAAAATATTTATTCCGGAAAGGATATGCTACCAAAATAATACGGCGGGCATTTTTATACAACTGTACAGCCCGTTACCGCCGGTTATTTTAACAACAAACACATGGTATCTTCTAAAGAGTCGGTTATGTTTTTTTGAATTTTACTGTGCCATATTCGCACAGATGAAACAATCACTTTTACAAACAGTACAGGTGAAATTTTCTTTATTGTTTCGGAAAATGCGCAATCAACTCCACCTCCAGTTTTGCATCGGGCATAAATAAGCGAACAATTTGTACCCAGGTAGCTGCAGGAAAATCGCCTTTGTAAAATTGTTTGCGCACATAGTTGAACTTTTGCATGGCTTCTATATCGGTGGTATAAAGATTTTCTTTTACTACATGCTGAAAGGTTAATCCATATTGTTTGAGAGAACGTTCTAAACCTGCATACACCTGCTTTACTCCTTTTTCACTGAGTTCAGTTGTTACAGTACCGGAAATGTATAATACATCCCCCACCCGCAATGTTTGTGCATAACCGGCTGAAGTATCCTGTTTGTTTGGGTTTCCCCAATGCCATTTTTCCTTTTCAATGGGGGCTTTTGTTTGCTGGGCTGCAACTGTAAATGAGAAAATTAAAAAGCTGCTGAGAAAAAACAGTTTGTTCATATAATAAGGTTTGTTACAAAATAACATCAGCAAAAAGTAGCACAAACAAAAAATCCACCAGCGGTTGCTGATGGATTTTAATTATATGAATCGAGTAATCTGCTTACAAATATTTCCCAATCTCTTCAATCAACTCTCCTTTCGTAATCGGCACACCTTTGATCTTATTATAACCTTTTGCATCAACAAAATACACATCACGGATAATACGGATCAGCTGGCCATTGTTGATCTCAGGCACCAGTACGGTATCATAACTCTTCAAAATATCGCCCAGGTTTTTAGGGAAAGGACGGATATAACGGAGATGTGCATGTGCAACAGATTTGCCTTGAGCCTGCAATTCTGTACATGCACTTTTAATAGCACCATACGTACTACCCCAGCCCAATACCAATACTTTACCGGTTGAAGGGCCACTGTCCAGTTTCTGTTCAGGAATATAATCAGCAATCTTATCAACCTTGGCCTGTCTTGTTTTCACCATGTGCTGGTGGTTTTCAGGATCATAGCTGATATTACCGGTAATGTCTTGTTTTTCGATACCGCCAATACGATGTTCTAAGCCTGGCGTACCGGGAATAGCCCATGGACGTACCAGCTTTTCATCACGTTTGTAGGGTTGTAATTTCTCTTCGCCTTCATCCAGTCCTTTCTTAAAGTTCACTTTGATCTCTGGAAGATCAGCACTCTTTGGAAACTTCCACGGTTCAGCACCATTGGCAATATAACCATCGCTCAGGAACATGACCGGTGTCATGTGCTGTACAGAAATACGCACCGCTTCATACACCGCATCAAAACAATCAGCAGGTGTTGATGCAGAAACGATTGGCATGGGGCATTCGCCATTACGGCCATAATAAGCCTGCATCAGATCACTCTGTTCTGTTTTGGTTGGTAACCCTGTTGAAGGACCACCACGCTGAATATTGATGATGAGCAAGGGAATTTCAAGCATCACAGCCAAGCCCATTGCTTCGCCTTTTAATGCAATACCGGGGCCACTGCTGGTTGTAACACCCAATGCTCCACCGTAGGCAGCACCAATGGCAGATGTAATAGCCGCAATTTCATCCTCAGCCTGAAAAGTTTTTATACCAAATGCTTTGTGGCGTGAAAGTTCGTGCAGAATATCACTGGCCGGAGTAATGGGATAAGAGCCAAGGAACATTTGCAGGCCGCTTTTCTGCGCCGCAGCAATTAATCCATAACTCACCGCCTGATTACCCATAATGGAACGGTACACACCGGCTTCCATTTTGGCTTTCTCCACTTTATACGTAGTCGTAAACGTTTCAGTTGTGTCGCCGTAGTTATAACCGGCTTTCATTACACGGATATTGCTTTCAAGAATATCGGGTTTCTTGCCAAACTTTTCGGTAAGGAAGTTTACCGTGCTTTCCATATCACGGTTGTACATCCAGTATAAAAAGCCCAGCACAAACATATTCTTTGCACGGTCTTTTTCTTTCATCCCCATGGTGATGTCGCTCAAGGCTTCCCTTGTCATCTTGGTCACATCCATCTTGATCACATCGTAGTTCGACAGGCTATCGTCTTCAAGAGGATTCACGCCTTCCGGATAGTTGGCAAGCCGAAGATTTTTCGCATCAAAACCATCTGTATTTACAATGATCTTTCCACCCTTTTTAATGGCTTTGAGATTGGCTTTTAATGCCGCCGCATTCATCGCTACCAGCACATCACACTCATCGCCGGGTGTAAACACGTGATCACTGCTGAAACGAAGCTGATAACCACTGACCCCTGCAAGGGTTCCTTGTGGAGCACGGATCTCAGCCGGAAAATCAGGGAAGGTGGCAAGATCAATTCCCATAAGGGCGGTATTATTGGTAAACTGGCTACCGGTCAATTGCATACCATCACCACTATCGCCGGCAAACTTGATAACTACATCTTGTAAGAGTTCCTGAGTTCTTGTCATAGCAAAGCAAAGTTAGGTGTGCTCAAGCTATGAAAAAATTGATTTTAATCCTTTTTTGGGCTGATTTTTTCCCGGGAATGTCATTTTTATCTAATGGCCGCAATGGTTTCCGTGTAATTCTTACTCTATCTGCCCTGTATAGTATTTGCACTGCCCGTTTATGTTGAAAATAATTCTGGCACTGCAATTGAGTATCTTTAGGAAAACTTACAACTATGGTTAGCCCTAAACACATCGCTACTTTTCTGTTGGGTGCAGCTGCAGGCTATGCCCTGTTCAAATACAACAGCATGACCGACGAAGAAAAAGAAAAACTTTATGCCGATCTGAAAGAAAAAGCCAATAAGCTGAAAGATGAAGCCGAACAATCGTTCAGCAAAGCAGGCGATTATTTTGAAGAACTGAAAACAAAAGGTTCGGAAAACATGAAAGGTTATATGAGTGAAGCAGAAAACATCTTTAATGATCTTTTCAAAAAGAAGCCGGCCGATAACAACGGAACATCGGTATAGTTTCGTTAACAGTATTATTAAAACGTCTTCATGTTTCATGAAGACGTTTTTGTTTTACAGAATCTTTAACGAAGAGGAACTAGCAAGGAGTACAACTCCATTTTAATTTCATACCCGAATCAAATCCACTTCTTTTTTATGAAACAGTTTTTTTCATCATCTGCGGATGATGAAGGAGAGCCCGGAAACTCCACCAACTACCTCCCTTACCTTCTCTTTCTTTTTCTTTTGAGCAGCTGCAGTTACAACAAAGTGAACTCCGAAATGGTGAGCATCATTGCGCCACTTGTTGAAATAAAACCAGCCGAGCCAAAACCGGCACCACCACCTAAAAAGAAGAAGAAACTCTACATCACATTTGATGATGGCCCAAACAAAGGCACTGGCAATGTCCTTCGCATTATTAATGAAGAAGAAACGCCTGCCAGTTTCTTTATCATTGGCGAGCATGTATATGGCAGCAGAGATCAGCAAGCTACATGGGACAGCCTGCAACAAAGCAAATGGGTGGAACTGTGCAACCACAGTTACACGCATGCCCATAACCGCTTTTCAAAATTCTATACAAACGACACTTCTGTTGTTGCCGATTTTGAACGTACACAGGATTCACTGCAACTGAATAACCGTATAGCCCGCACACCCGGCAGAAATATGTGGCGCACACCTGCCATTAACGCCACAGATATTGCCAAAAGTAAAGCTGCGGTTGACTCGTTATACAGCAAAGGATTTGTAGTAGTGGGCTGGGATATTGAATGGCATTACAACGATTCATTAAAGCTGAAGCAAAGCAGCAATGAATTGTTTTTGCAGGTTGACAGTATGCTTACGCACAGCAAAACAAAAACACCCGATCATATTGTATTGCTTACACATGATCAAACCTTTGCAGATTCAAGCAATGCATCTTCTTTACGGAACTTCATCAGGCAAGTGAAAACAAAAGGTGATTACGACCTTGAATTCATCAGCCGCTACCCCGGATTGAAGCAGTAAAAAATATCTTTTATCTTTATCGTTCTAAATTTTTGAATTATGGCAATATTAAAGTCAGGTAATC
>NZ_CAMLGT010000155.1 GCF_946479605.1 uncultured Lacibacter sp. | reverse complement strand
ATCTTCCATACCAACAGCAGCCAGCGAATTCAAATCAGCACTGAGGCTGCAGATAGCCGCTGAGATTAAAGCCGCCACAATAAAACCAATGACGCCGGTTGGCAACTGTGTCATAATAAAATGTGGAAACACAGCTTCTGCTTTCATACCAACAGGCAACGGATTCTGTTTATAAAATACAAACAATGCGGTGCCGATAAACATGAAGATCGTCCAGATAGGAACAGTTAAGCTGATACCAAGCAGGGATGCTTTTGCTGCAGCCTTATCTGTTTTTGCAGTGAGATAACGTTGTACCACTGTTTGATCGGTGCCGTATTTCTGAATAGCATAGAACGATCCGTTAATGATCATGACTACCAAAGTAAGTTCTGTAAACTTAAAATCGTAAGGACCGAACCCTGTGCGGTTATTTTCTGTTGCCACTTTGATTGCTTCAGGCACTCCTCCTTTAATGGAACATAAAATCACCAGCAAACAAATGATGCCACTGGCGAATAACATGAAGCCCTGGAACACATCGAGCCAGATAACAGCCTGCATTCCTCCTTTTAAATTCACCATCACCAACACAAAACCAACTACTGCAAGAATAATAAACGGACTGATGGTTGTCATTTCATGAATGGCCACAGCTATCAAAAACAACACCGTGCCCATGCCTGCAAACTGACGGATGATGAATGAGGAGGAGCTGTAGTAACGGGCAAAGCCTCCGAAACGTTTTTCAAAATATTCGTAGGTGCTTAAACCAATCACTTTACGGAAGAGCGGCACGATAAACCAGATGGTTCCCAACAAAACGATGGGCACCATTAAACCCTGCACCAATAAGATCCAGTTACTGGTATAACCCTGTGCCGGATACCCGAGAAATGTTACGCTGCTGATAAGTGTGGAGAGTAACGACAAGCCCAGGGCCCAGGAAGGAAAATTACCCTTTGAAAGAAAAAACTTCTCGGTTGTATTTTGCTTGTTTGCAAAACGAAAGCCGAGATAGAGGGTAACGCCGAGTACAACAAGGATGATGCAATAATCAATAAAATGTAAATGGTCCATTGGCAAGATCGTTGGGTTGCTCACAGATTGCTCTGATTAACACAGATCATTCTTCGTAAGCTTTATTTGAAAAGTTGTTTGATCTCTTTGCTTAATTCGTAACTGCCGGGTTTAGCCGTTATGTATAATTCTCCTGCTTTCATTCGCACCACTCCTCTCGCTAATTCATTTACCGGTGAAAGTTTCTTGATACCCAGCTCCTGTAAAATGGCTGTTGCCGTAGACCCACCTTCCATAAACAGTTCGCTGATCTTATCTTGCTCAACAACGGTTTTCACTGTTTTTGCCATGATGCTGCGTAAATCAGCAGCGGATATTTCGGCAGGTATTACTTCATTGTTAAACGCAATGATGGCTTTCTGCTTTTGCGCCAGTACATCTTTGCATTGCTGCAACCATCCAATATCTGCCGTTCCATTTTCAATCATCTGCTTTGTGATATATAAAACAGTACTACTTTTTTTATCAACCTCTTTAATATAATTCACCGACTGATCATAGGCTGTACCACACACATACAAAAAAGGAATTTGCAATTCAGGTTGCTGCTGTTTTGTTTGTTTGAATTGTTTGTTGAGCAATGCCGTATAAAAATCTCCTGCACCTGCTAAAACAAAAATTTCATCCAGTTTTTCAGCCCATGCTTGCACATCTGTTTCGTTTTCTGCTTCACCAACAAGAATTCCGTTTATGGGCAATACATCAGTATGCTTCAAAACATTTATAGTTTCATCTTTCAAGATCGATTTCACCGATGAATGACTGATGGGAAACTCAGGATCTGCTGCAAAACCTGTTTCGCTGATCAGTTGTCCCTGTACATAATAATTGCCGTTACTAATGGTTCTTCCTAAAGATGGATTGGCAGGAAGGATGAAGGCTTTGCTTTTGTTCATCAACCGCATCTGCAGTTTCAATTCATCCAACACATAGCCACGCAACACTGAGTCAATCTTTTTATAAACAAGCGATGGATTTAACGCTAACACTTGCTTAATAGCAGATTTTGTTTTTTCTAATGCTGCAATTTTGTTCAAAGAGCGGCTATCTGTACTTACAATCAACACATCTGCATCTGTTGCAGCAATATCAGCCGTACATAATTCTACTTTCAGTCCGTAACGCAGACTGATACCGGCTAACTCAGCCGCACCTGTAAAATCATCAGCTATTACTGCAATCATTTTTTACTTGTGTTTACTCAACTGTACTGCACTTTCAATGGCCAATACCATTGCATCAGCGCTGGCAATGCCTTTGCCTGCAATTTCAAATGCAGTACCATGATCAACCGATGTACGTACAATGGGCAAGCCCAATGTAATGTTCACACCTTTCACACTGTCCATCTGTTGCTTTTCTGCATTCCATTTAAAACCTGCAAGCTTGAACGGAATATGTCCCTGGTCATGATACATGGCCACAACTCCACCATACGCTCCCATTGCTGCTTTTGCAAACATGGTATCGGGTGGCACAGGGCCTTCCACATCATAACCTAAATTTTTTGCTTCGATCACCGCCGGTAATATTTCTTCATCATCTTCAGTACCAAACAAACCACTATCACCTGCATGCGGATTTAATCCTGCTACACCTATTTTCAAATTTGTTTTGCCTAATCGTTTCAATCCATCAACAATCAATTCGATCACCTGCACAATGCGTTCTTTCTTTACCAGATCACATGCTTGCCGGAGTGACACATGCGTACTTACATGAATCACATTGATGTTATCTTCCACCAGCAGCATAGCGTATTTCTTTGTGCCTGTGTAATGCGCATAGATCTCTGTATGGCCTGCATAATGATGACCGGCTTCGTTGATGGATTTCTTGTTAATCGGGCCTGTTACTGTTCCATCTACTTCCTTTGCCATTGCTAATTCAATTGCTTTCTTCACTGCCTGGAACGATGCTTCGCCACACATGGCATTGATCTTTCCAAACTCAAGCTTTGTAATATCTGTAATGCCGAGATCATACACATCAATCGTACCCAATTCAAATTTTGCATCAGCAACTTTGCTGATTGCATTCACTTTTGCATTGAGTTGCAGTTTATCAATGATCTGTTGAAACACTACTGCATCGCCCACCAATAATGGTTTGCAAATGTTATATGTTTCTTTTTGCAACAATGCTTTTACTGCGATCTCAGGACCGATGCTTGCAGGATCGCCCATGGTAATGGCTAAAACCGGTTTGCTCATCTATTCGTTTTTTATTTGAAACCCCGACAGCGGTTGAAAACCCTGTCGGTGGTTGAAGTATCTTTTTATTTTTAAAATACCCTCCGTTGGGGCTTTAGCCGCCAACGGGGTTACTTAATTTTTTAAATGCGTTAATCAAATTATTCTTCTCTTCTTCACCTAATGCCTGCAACGGCGGCATCACCACATCTTCACAAATTCCCTTGTGCTGCATCACTGCTTTTAAAGCCCACAAACTTTCACCTAATGTTTTTCCTGATTGGTATAAGTTGCCGTACACATCACTGATCTTTTGCATCTCAAATGCTTTTGTATGATCACCGGCCGTAACTGCTTTCAGCATTTCATCATAGATCTCCGGCATTAAATTTCCAGTGCTTGGAATCAAACCATCGCTGCCACCAATCAATGCTTCAGCAGATTTTGCTGCCCAGCCAAGAAAATGGCCAAAGTCTTCACGGTCTTTCCACAACGCCAATGATTGCGCCAAACGTTCATCACTGCGTTCTGAATCTTTTGTTGCAATAATGTTTGGATGATGACTCAACTCGTCGATCAACTGCAACGGAATACTCATATGAGTAGTTGCAGGAATATTATAAATGATCAATGGCAATGGAATCGCATCTGCCAATGTTTCAAAATATTTCTTCATCTGCGTTTCGGTTAACGCATAATAAGAAGGCAAGGTTGTTGCAACAGCATCTACAGCATGATCGGCACAAAACTTTGCAAAATCAATTGATTCGCTCAATACGTTCGATGAAATACCGGCATATAAAACCGTTCCGTCTTTCTTGTGTTTTGCCGCCGCTTTTACATACTGCTCCTTTACATCAGCAGATAAAGAGGCAGACTCTCCTGTAGTTCCTAATATGAACGGAGAAATACTGTGTGCATAAAACTGTTCAAATATTTTTCCAACAGCGACATTATCTATCTGCAACGCCTTTGTAAGCGGCGTTACAGCCGGCACAATCACTCCACTAAACTTTTTATTCTTCTTCATCAAAATGCCGATTTAAAAATGCTTACCGCATCCTGTTCTGTAATTTCTCTTGGATTATTTTTCAGCAAACGTTGGATCTTCATTGCTTCCATCGCCATTTGCGGAATCGTTTCTTCCTTCACTCCCACTTCCTGTAACGTTGTTGGTATGCCGCAGGCTTTGTTCAGTTTTTTTATCTTCTCCACTCCTGCTTTGGCTGTTGTCCATGCATCTGCTTCACGTGTGCAACCCAATGCAACCGCTACATCTGCATAACGATCTACAGCTGCCACAATATTATACTCCATTACATAGGGCAATAACACAGCGTTAGATAAACCATGCGCCAAATGATACATACTTCCCAATGGATACGACAATGCATGCACACCTGCTGTATTCACCGGGCCTAAACAAAAGCCGCCGTACAAACTGCCCATCGCTACTTTTTCTCTTGCTTCAATATTGCTGCCATCTTTTACAGCAGTAACAATATTCGCTGCGATCAACCGCATGCCTTCAAAAGCAAAGAGATCAATAAATGGTTGTGCAAATTTGTTTGTATAAGCTTCGAGGCAATGCGTTAATGCATCCATTCCTGTTGCTGCAGTAATAGCAGGCGGAACAGAAACAGTCAACAACGGATCAACATATACAATATCAGGAACAAGAAAGGGACTGATAATTCCTTTCTTCTGATTATCTGTATCATCAACCAAAATAGCATTGGGCGATACTTCACTGCCTGTGCCCGATGTTGCAGGAACACAAATGAGTTTTTTCTTTCTTCCCTTCAACAAACCAATGCCTACATAATCTCTCAGTTGTTGTTTATTCTCTAGTTGTGCAGCAACAAGTTTGGCAATATCGAGTACACTGCCGCCCCCAATTCCAATCACTAAATCGGGATTGAACGGTGCAACTTTTTTCATCAACGTTTCAAAATCGCTGAACGATGGTTCTGCAACAATGGATGTATCAACCAACACTTCGATCTTTTGTTGTTTGAACATTCCTGTAAAATCTTCAATCGTTTTTAACAGAGGTGTAATGGTTGCAATAAAAATTTTCTTTGGTTGCAGATCCAATACATCATTTGTCAATTGCGACAAAGTACCATTACCTGTTACTAACTTACCGGGAAAAATTATTTTAAATGCTGAGATAGACATAATCGACTTATTAAAACACACTTTCTTCTTTAAACCCTGAACCGGCAATAGACTGCACATCCACTTTCTGGATCTGTAATCGTTCGCACCAGTGTTCAAACTTGTTATAAATATCATCAAGTGTATTTCGTTGGTCGGGTGTTAACTTGGTTGCAACAGCACGACTGATAGTTCGCACCGGCAATCCTCTCTTCTGCAAAAAGTATTTCGAACACATGGGGTATGCAATATGAATCAACGGATCCACTTTTGTTAACTCTTCCTGCAGCCATTTTACTTCTTCCTGTTTATCGGGATTGGTTGCATTGTTCACCATCCACACCATTACTTCCGGATAAAAATTACCGGAGATAGATGACATACCTTTTGCACCCTGCAGCAAACTGAACATGGCATTAGGTGTATGTGCATCATAAAACTCCATATTGTTCGGGGTTTCTTTCAGTATATTAAGCTTAGCCTGCACATTTTCATGCGTGATGGAAGTATCCTTATGATAGATCAAACGATTTGCAGACAACAATTGCCTGAATACATCTGCTGTAATAATACGTTTGTAAGGCGCAGGACATTCATACATGCCCAATGGAATATTGCCTGTTGCCTGGAACATCTGTTCGAAGTTGCGAAGCAGCACCTCATCACTATCCTCTTCTTTTGCAAAATGACCAGTGATCATGATGGCTGCATCAATACCTGTATCAAATATCTGGCGGGTAAAAAGTGCTTTATCAGCGATGGTTAGGCCGAACGAACCGGTTGCAACAACAGGTACACGACCACGCACCTGCTTTACAATATGTGCAGTTAATTCTAAACGTTCATTTTCTGTAATGCTGAACATTTCGCTGCTGAGACAGTTGGCGAAGAAACCTTTTACACCTGCAGCCAAATAAAATTCAACCAATATGCTTACTACATCCAGATCAACCTCTGCTTTGAGATTGTACGGGGTGATCATTACCGGGACAAATTTTTTATCGGGCATAACAACCTTTATTTAGTGCATAAATTTGAACTTATCGGCACGTGTTTACAATGTAGCATTTCACTTTTCTGCTGTACAATTTTACTGTTTCGAAGGACGGAGTTTGGTAATGAGCAAGCCGGTGAGAAAAATGCTCAAGGTTCCCACCACAATGATCATATTCTTGTGCAAGGGATTTTTCAGGAACGCATAATTCTCACCGAGTTTGCCGGAGAAGGTCATCCACAAAATCACAATGATGCCAATGATAACGGCCGTTATGGCTGCTGCATTTTTTGTTTGCCGGCTGATAAGTCCCAATAAGAATAACCCCAGCATACCGCCAGCGAAAATGCCACTCAGCTCCCACCAGATGTCGAGCAGACTTTTTGCACCGATCATGGCCAGACCTGTACACAAACCAATTACACCAAAGGCAATGGTTGATGCATGGAGCAAATACAATTTGCGTTTATCGGTTATATCGGGCTTAAAATATTTCTGGTAAATATCAACGGTAAATACGGTGGCCGACGCATTCATATTACTGCTGATGGTGCTCATGGCAGCCGATAATAAAGCCGACACAATTAAACCAACCAAACCTGTTGGAATATTATTCACCATAAAAAACGGCAACACTTTATCACCATAATCTGCAGGGCTTAATGTTGCAGCCAATTGTTTTGCTTCAGCTGATGTTGCGGCTACGCCTAACCTTTCTGCTGCTACCTGTAACTTCACCGGATCGATCATGCCGGGTTGTGTTTGATAAAATGCATACAGGGCAGTACCGATTACAAAAAATAAGAACGAGGCCGGTACATAGATCCACACACAAAGCCAAACAGATTTACTTGCCTGCTTCTCCGTTTGTGCAGTATGATATCGCTGAATATAGTTCTGATCCATCCCGAAATTATTCAGGTTGATAAAGAACCCATAGAAGAGCACCACCCAAAAAGTCGATTCGGTAAAGTTGGGCGAAAAACTACCAAGACTTGTTTTATGATCAGTTGTTGCTACATCAATAATAGTTGAGAAGCCGCCGGGAATTTCTTTCACCACCAAAAACAAGATCAACAAGGCTCCGAGTGTTTTAATGATGCCTTGTGCTACCTCTGTCCAGATCACTGCTTCAATACCGCCGAGCACTGTGTAAATAATAATACAGATACCCATCACGATCATGATGGATTGCATACTGAAACCGGTGAGTGCCTGCAAGCTCAATGCAATACCAAAGAAGATAGAACCCATGCGTGCAAACTGTGTGAGCAGAAAACAAACCACTGCATACGTTCTTGCCCATGGGCCGAAACGTTTTTCTAAATGTGTGTATGCTGATATTTCGCCGGTGCTTCTGTAAAACGGAACAAAATATTTTGAAGCGATCCATGCAGCCAATGGCATGGAAATGCTGAATACAAACGCATTCCAGTTACTGCCGAATGCTTTCCCCGGCACCCCTAAAAAAGTATTGCTGCTTAAAAATGTGGCGTAGATGGAAAGACCGATGGCCCAGCCGGGAATACGACCGGAGGCTTTTGTAAACTGGTCGCTGTTTTTATTCTTGCGTGAAAAATAAAAACCAATGCCCACCATGGCAAGCATGTACAGTGCAATGACTGCAAGATCGATAAATGGCAAATTGTGCATCGTTATTTTTTTACCGCAGAGACACAAAGGCACAGAGAAAAAATCTTAGTGATCTCTTTGTGTCTCCGTGTCTCTGTGGTTCAATTAATCATCCGTTGTCTTTCCACTACCTTCTTTCGCTCCCGGCCATTGTTTGTTT
Source organism: uncultured Lacibacter sp. (assembly GCF_946479605.1). The sequence goes on along the minus strand of NZ_CAMLGT010000155.1, from coordinate 896 downwards.
ACAATTTCTTTCAACTCCAGTTTGCTCGGATCAACCACCACATGTTTGATCTTTTCTCTTCTCCATGTGTAAACAATATGCACCAGTCCATCTTTTGTTTGTATTACCGATGGATAGGAATACTGGCTGATGGGCGAATCTTCCAGTATCAACGCAGCACTCCACACTTTACCATCTTTACTCACTGCAACATTCAACGGCGTACGTGGACCTTTCCCATTTACCCATGATGCATTTGGAAGATTATGATTGTATACCAATAACTGTCTTCCATCTCTCAGTGTTACTGCATCCGTTCCTGAATTATTATTCGGCAATGCTGATGCCTGCATGGTGCTCCATGTTTTACCACCGTCTGTACTCCAGCTTTCGTTGAGTGTAGTATTTCGGCTGCGACAAAGAATCTGCAAACGGCCATCTGCATATTTTAAGATACTTGGTTGAATGGCTTGTAAAATTTTCGGATCGTTGATCGCATCTGTCTTCGTCCATGTTTTGCCGAAATCTGTTGTGAATTCGATATGCGCTTTCCAACCTGTTTTTTCGGTACTGCTCGGACAAAGCAAAACGCCGTTGATGAGTTCGGGTTTGTTTTTAATCGGACCTAAAAATCCTTCGGGCAATGCTTCCCGTTCGCTCCATGTATGTCCGTTGTCTTTGCTGCGTTTCATCCAACCTGTCCAACCTGCTACATTCGGTCCTATCTTGTAAAACAATAACAATTCTCCATTGGGTGCATAAAACAAAACTGGATTGTATGTTGGATAACGCAATGTATCATTCATTATACCATCAGCAACTTTTGCAGGTGCTGTCCATTTACCGTTTTTATAATGACTGGTCCAGATGCACACATCTTTGTTGCCTTCTTTTGTACCGCCAAACCATGCAGCAAT
>NZ_CAMLGT010000154.1 GCF_946479605.1 uncultured Lacibacter sp. | reverse complement strand
ACGGTTGCTGAACTCACCTAAACCATCAACAAACTTTCCTTCACGATCCACCATCGTTAAAATGCCGATGTTGTATTTCTTACCTACACGATAGTCATCTGCACCAAAGGCAGGAGCAGTATGCACAATACCGGTACCATCTTCTGTTGTAACAAAGTCACCGATCAATACACGGAAAGGATCAGCATTGGGCGTAATGCGTTTTACTTCAGCAATGCTGTTGGCTTCGTACGGCAAGAGTTGTTCGTAATGCAAACCTTCGAGTTGAGATCCTTTGAACGAAGTGATGATCTTCCACGGTAATAATTTCTGCTCACCAGTGTAGCCTTCAAAATCGCCGTTCTCTCCTTCTGCTTTCAGATACTTGTGCACCAGGTCTTTCGCCAGCACAACATTTACCGGCAGGTGTGTATATGGATTGAAGGTTTGCACCAACACATAGTCAATATTGGGGCCAACCGTTAAGCCAAGGTTACTTGGTAAAGTCCAAGGTGTAGTAGTCCATGCCATGAAGAATACTTCTGCGCCATGCACAGCATCATGCAAAAACTTACTCTTCTCATCCTGTGTTGCACGGAACATGACAGTTGCACTGGTATCCTTCACATCTTTATACGTGCCGGGCTGATTCAGTTCATGCGAACTTAAACCGGTACCTGCTGCAGGTGAGTATGGTTGAATGCTCACGCTTTCGTACAACAATCCTTTTTTGTACAACTGCTGCAGCAACCACCACAATGTTTCAATGTAGTTGTTTTCGAAAGTGATGTATGGATCATTGAGATCAACCCAATAACCCATCTTCTTCGTGATCTCATCCCACTTGTCTTTATAACGCAATACCGCTTCACGGCACTTTTTGTTGTATTCTTCAACGGTGATCTTTACACCAATATCTTCTTTTGTAATACCCAATTCCTTCTCCACACCCAACTCAATGGGCAAACCATGTGTATCCCATCCGCCCTTGCGGTTTACTTTAAAACCTTTCATGGTTTTGTAGCGACAAACCAGATCCTTCAACGTACGGGAAATAACGTGGTGAATGCCGGGCATACCGTTGGCACTGGGCGGACCTTCGTAAAACACAAAGGGTGTAGCCCCTTCTCTTACCGCAATACTTTTTTCAAATGCCTGTTCAGCATCCCAACGGGCCAATATTTCCTGTTCGATCGACGGCAGATTCAACTGCGAAAATTCCCTGTACTTAGCGCTCATAAGTCTTTCCCTGTCTGATTTTTAAAGTTGCCAAAGGTACGGAAGTTCGGGGGTGAATGAACACGGGAAAAAGGGCTTTTTGCAAACTGATGGAAATCATCTTTTACCGCCATTTCCATCAGTGAACCACAACCCCTGATCCGGGAATTTTGCCCCATGCAATCTGAACAATTCCAGCAACTGGTACGCCGGTACAACAAGCCTGTACCCCGCTATACAAGTTACCCAACGGTACCTGTGTGGACGGAAGGAATCGACCAGCAACAATACATCCACCTGCTGCAACAACAATTTCAGCTACATAATAAAAAAGAAGGCATCAGCCTGTATATCCATCTCCCTTTTTGCGAATCGCTGTGCACCTACTGCGGATGTAACAAAAAGATCACCACTAATCATGGTGTAGAATTGGAATACCTGGATGTGATTGAAAAAGAGTTTGAACTATATCTCTCCCTGCTGAAGGAAAAACCGGTGATCCGTGAACTGCATCTGGGTGGGGGAACGCCTACTTTTTTTTCGCCGGCCAATCTTGAACGCCTGATCAATTTTATTACTGATCGCTCCATTGTTCACCCGCAATACGAATTCAGTGTTGAAGGGCATCCCAACAATACCACAAAAGAACATTTAGAAACATTATACAGCCTCGGATTCCGGCGCATCAGTTATGGTGTGCAGGATAATGATCCCGAAGTGCAGCGCATTATCAATCGCATTCAACCCCTTGAAAACGTACAACGTGCAACTGATGAAGCACGTGCCATTGGTTTTATTTCGGTGAATTATGACCTCATCTATGGTTTGCCGAAACAAACCCTGGCAAGTATTACCCGTACCATTAATGAAGTAATTGCATTACGACCCGACCGCATTGCCTTTTACAGTTATGCGCATGTACCATGGACCAGCAGAGGTCAACGTTTGTTTGATGAAAATGATCTGCCATCACCCGAAGAAAAACTACAGCTATACCTGAAAGGAAAAGAATTGCTGACAGCTGCCGGTTACTATGATATTGGGATGGATCATTTCGCTTTGCAGGATGATGAACTATTCTTTGCATGGGAACATGGCAAGCTGCACCGCAATTTCATGGGCTATACCACCCAACATACCTCCATGCTGCTGGGGCTTGGCGTATCAAGCATCAGCGATATTGGTGTGGCATTTGCACAAAATAAAAAAGCATTACACGAATATTACGAGTGTATTCAACGTAATGAATTACCTGTTTTTAAAGGGTATTTTTTGAGTGAAGAAGATAAGACTTTCCGTAAGTATATCCTCAGCATCAGTTGCCGGGGTAACGCTATTTTCCGCAAAGAAGATCAGCGTTTGATCAGCAAATATGTATTGCCGCAGCTGCAGCAACCACTTGCCGACGGGTTGATCTATCTCAGTGAAGACGGATTGATTGTAACGGAGAAAGGACGACAGTTCATTCGCAATATCTGCAGTGCATTTGATCTGCACCTGCAAAGAGATACCGAACTGCCCATGTTCAGCAAAGCAATTTGATGATGAGATGCAGCCCTGTGCATGAGTCGGGATTTACGATATTAAAAAAGAAACCCCGTCATAATCAGACGGGGTTTCTTTTTATAAATGGTCATTTTAAAATTCTACCGGGCAATTTCTTCAGCCCACTTTTTAAAGACGGCAATTTCTTCCGCACTAAGCTTTGGTTTTTTGAAAGGCATAAAACCTTTTTCACCGGGGTTTAATTCCACACGACGAACAATATCTGCTGCCACCACTTTTACACTGTCGTAAGTATCCAGCGCTTTTTTCTTTCCACCTTCTGAAGGGAAATGGCAGGGAGCACATTTCGCAGCAATCAGGGGTTTTACACTGGTTTCATACATGGCCACATCGGCTGCCATTTTCTTGCTTGTTGTTGCAGCAGCAGAGGATTTACGTGAACAGGAAAAAATGATGAGCACAAACGATGAACAGATGCACGAGAGAAGAATTGCTTTTTTCATTAGTTTTTGGTTTGGTTTTGCCAGATGGCAGTTGTTTGACGCTAAAACTAAGAATTTTCCTTTCCTGCGATAAAAAAACCTTGGGTAAGCTCAGCACCTGTTTGACTAAATCCCTCAGACGATGGCATCAGACGGAAGGTACTCATCACTGATCATTCATTATTCATCTATTTCCTGAGTAACTTATAAATCTTAATGGCACTCATCAATAACACCACAAATAATAACAGACCAAGTAACCCCCACAGGGCGCTGAGGTTTTGTTTTACCACCACCAGCATTACCACTGCTACTAAAAAAACAGTAGCCACTTCGTTCCAGATGCGGAGTTGCTGCGAAGTGTAATGGAACACACCTGATGTTTGCTGCTTTAAAATTTTATGCAGTGAAAAATGATAGAGATATAAAAAGAGAACAAAGATGAGTTTGATGAGCATCCATCTGCCAGCAGGTTCAAATACAATTTTTGCATAGCCGCTTTCGAACAACACCCAGATGCCAAAAACCAACGTAAGAATTGCCGAGGGCCAGGTAATGCCGTACCAAAGGCGTTTCATCATAATAGTAAACTGCTCCTGTAATACTTTGCGTGCAGTTTCATCTTTTGCATTTGCCTCTACATTATAAATAAATAACCGTGGCATGTAAAACAAACCCGCAAACCAGGTTACAATGAAAATGATATGGAGAGCTTTGATGTAGAGATACATGTTGTGAATGGTGAATGGTGAAAGGTCAATACATAACACAATCACCAAAAATTATAATTAAAGTTGTAAAAGTTTAGATAATAGCTCAACTGATCACCATTGATTATACAGTCGGGCATTCACCTCTCACCATTGCCTTCCTCATTCCAACACCATCTCCCGTTCACCCTTTGCTACGCCTTCCACGTACTTCGCAATCGCCTCCACCCATAACGGATGTACATTCATACAAGGGATCATGGTATATTCTTCGCCACCTGCTTCCATAAATATTTCTTTCCCACGTTCAGCAATTTCTTCCAGCGTTTCCAAACAATCACTTACAAATGCCGGGCAAAGGATCAGTAATTTTTTAATGCCTTCTTTCGGCAAATCCCGCAAACGATAGTCGGTGTAAGGCGTTAACCATTGCTCACCTGCCAGCCTCGATTGAAAAGATAAACTGTAGTTTTCTTTTTTCAAACCAAGCTTTGCAGCAATCAGTTCTGTTGTTACAAAACATTGATGACGGTAGCAGGTTGCATGTGCTGTTGAAGCCACACTACAACAATTGCCTGTTTTTAAACAATGACTCTTTGTTGGATCAGATTTCTTTAAATGACTTTCGGGAATACCATGATAGCTGAACAGGATATGATCATACCCCTGTTCCAGATAAGGACGCATATTTTCGGCCATTGCAGTAATGTAATGGTCCTCGTTATAATACGGCTTTATAAAGCTGAGTTTAAAAGGGTATTTATTTTTCTTGTGGGTGTCCTTTGCGCTCTCAACTGCAGTTTCGTAACTGCTCATAGCATAATGCGGATACAAAGGCACAGCAATCACTTCATCAAGATCGGGATGTTGTTGCAGCAAACGATCCAAGGCATATTTTACGGTTGGGTTGCCATAGCGCATTGCTATTTCAACAGGCATATCCACCTGTTCGTCCAGCGCATCACGCAATTGCTTTGTCAGTACAATCAATGGCGAACCTTCTTTTGTCCAGATGGTACTGTACGCTTCTGCCGATTTTGGCGCACGGAAACGTGTAATAATTCCTTTCACCAGTAACAAACGCAGCAGGTACGGGTAATCAATTACCCGCTCGTCCATTAAAAATTCATTCAAATAACGTCGAACATCTTTTACTTCGGTTGAATCGGGCGAACCGAGATTCATTAACAGGATTCCCTTTTTTGTTGTATGTGCCATGTATTTTAAATCGTTTGCAAAAGTAACCGCATTACAAAACAAAAGTTCATTCTGCCGTAAAACTTGCATGAAATGACGATTCCTGCCAATGAATTGATGTATTTTTTCATAAGGATTTTCATTGATAATGAACACTCGTTCAGCTGATTAAAATCACTTTTTCTTTTGACAATGCAATGACAGAATTTTTAGGTTCATGCGGTGCCCGAAGTTACTTTTGCGCTTGAGATTTTTGGTACAATCACCATGCACAAGAACGGCACAAAAGACATATCGAAATTTTTTATTGCGGGCATCAACTACCGCAAAACCGATGCAGAAATGCGTGGCCGTTTTGCCCTTTCGCCTGATCAGTATTGCACTTTACTTAACCAGGCTCCCGAATTTGGTGTGCAGGAAGCCTTTGTGGTATCTACCTGTAACCGCACTGAAATTTATGGTTTTGCCGACCAGGTTTTACAGCTGGAAGAATTACTCTGCAGCCAAACCGATGGCAGCACCAATGAGTTTCGTGAAAGAGCGTATGTAAAAAAAGGCAAAGAAGCTATTGATCATTTGTTTCATGTGGGAGGAGGATTGGATTCGCAGATTCTGGGCGATTATGAAATTGTTGGGCAGATAAAACAAGCAGCAAAAACGGCCAAGCAACACCAGCGCATTCATGCATTTACTGAGCGTTTGGTGAATTGCATGTTGCAATCGAGCAAAGCCATTAAGAATAATACAAAGCTGAGCGATGGAACCGTATCGGTTTCGTTTGCAGCCGTGCAGTTTATTCGTGAGCATGTAAAGCAGATCCGAAATAAAAAGATTGTGTTGCTGGGTACGGGCAAGTTTGGACGTAACACCTGTAAAAACCTGGTAGATTATTTAGGTACAAAAAACATCACACTCATTAACCGTACCGAAGAAAAAGCTTCGGTTTTGGCAGAAGAGTTGGGTTTACAATCTGCACCTATAGAAGCGCTGAGCGAAAAACTTGCAGAAGCAGATATCATCCTGGTGGCTACAAACTCTCCTGAGCCAACTATTCTTGCGTCGCAACTGCAAGGCAAACAACACAAGTTGGTGATTGATCTTTCTATTCCAAATAATGTGGAAGCCGCAGCAGCTTCATTGCAAAATGTAACACTGGTAAATGTAGATCAGTTATCGAAGCTGAAAGATGAGACACTTGCTAAACGTGAAGCCGAAGTGCCTAAAGCAAAAGCAATCATTGCAGAACATACAGCCGAGTTTATGGATTGGTACCAGATGCGTAAGCATGTACCGGTGCTGAAAGCCGTAAAAACAAAGCTGAAAGAAATTCATACTTCCCCATTATATATAACTTTGCAACCGCATCATACAGCCTGCAGCAAAGCCGATGAAAAAATTCAGAAAGTGATCAACTGCATGGCATCAAAAATGAAAGAGCAAAACCAGCGTGGCTGCTATTACATTGAAGCCATCAATGAGTTTATTGCTACCGGCACAGAATAAAATGGGACAAATTATCCGCATCGGCACCAGAGAAAGCGAATTAGCAGTCTGGCAGGCAACACAGGTTAAAAATTTATTAGCACAGCATGGCTTCGTAGCAGAGCTTGTTTACATTAAAAGCGAAGGCGATATTGACCTAAGCACTCCTTTGTATGAAATGGGTGTGCAAGGTGTTTTTACCCGCAGCCTTGACAGTGCGTTACTGGCAAAAAAAATTGATATAGCTGTGCATTCCATGAAGGATGTACCTACGCAATTGCCAAAGGGTATTATACAAGCCGCTGTATTGAAACGTGGGCCGGTGAAGGACCTGTTGGTATGGAAAGGTGAATGGTCAATGGTGAATGGCGAATGGACCATGCCGGGAAAAGCAGAATTACAAATAGCAACAAGCAGCATTCGCAGAAGAGCGCAATGGCTACATAAATTTCCATCATCACAGGTACATAACCTGCGGGGCAATGTTAATACCCGGTTACGCAAGTTAAAAGAAGAGAAGTGGGATGGAGCTATTTTTGCAGCTGCCGGTTTAGAACGTATTCACCTTCGCCCTGAAAATTCCATTGAACTCGACTGGATGTTACCGGCGCCAGCGCAAGGAGCCATTATGGTGGTATGCAGAGAAGATGATGCGTTTGCATTGGAAGCATGTGTTCAGTTTAACGATGCAGATACAACCTTCTGTACAAAAATTGAGCGTGATTTTCTGCGTGCATTAATGGGCGGATGTTCTACTCCCATCAGTGCGTACGCCGAAATGAAAGAAGATGAAATTCATTTCATCGGAAATATTTTATCGCTCGACGGAACCAAGAAAGCAGAATACGAAACAACCGTTCCGGTTTGGGAAGCTTCCGATCTTGGAGCGTTTGCTGCAGAAGAAATTTTAAATACAGGCGGACAAGCCATTGCTGAAGAAATACGTAATGCCACAAAATAACATTCACATATTATCTACCCGACCATTGAGTAAATCCTTGGTGCAGGAAGCAAATGCCGCAGGTATTTCCATCGATGAATTGTCGTTTATTGAAACAGAACCTATTCAATCGGTAGAAGTGCAGCAGGAAATCGAACAGGCTTACCTGCAATCTGCAACAGTGGTTTTTACAAGCATGAATGCAGTAACAGCTGTGCTAGCGCAGCAGGATTACCAGCAACCCGATTGGGTAATTTACTGCATGGGCAACACCACCAAAAAACTACTACAGGAAAGCTTTGGCGAACATAGTGTTGCTGGCACAGCTAATAATGCAGCTGAACTTGCCGAACGCATTGCAGAAGAAAGTGATACTGATGAAGTGATTTTCTTTTGCGGCGAACAACGCAGAGATGAATTACCGGCTATTCTTCGCAAGCAAAACATCGATGTACAGGAAATTGTGGTGTATGAAACCATTCACACTGCGCACAAGATCAGTAAACAATACCAGGCTGTTTTGTTTTATAGCCCAAGTGCGGTGCATAGCTTTTTCAGTGTAAACAAAGTACCAGCACAAACGATCTTGTTCGCCATTGGTACAACAACAGCAAACGCAGTTCAACAATATTGTAACAATACTATCGTCATTGGTAAAGCACCGGGCAAAGAAGAACTGGTGCGTCAGGCGATGGAATTCTTTTCGTGAATAGTGAATGGTGAGTGGTGAATGGGAGTCTGCTGTATTGACCATTCACCATTGACCATTGACGTAACAAAAACACAATGACTCAACTTAAGAACGACTTATTATTAAAAGCACTCAGAGGAGAAACTGTAGAACGTCCACCCGTGTGGATGATGCGCCAGGCAGGAAGATATTTACCTGATTATATTAAGCTGCGGGAGAAATATGATTTCTTTACCCGTTGCCAAACACCGGAGCTTGCAACAGAAATTACGTTACAACCTGTTGACCAGGTGGGTGTAGATGCAGCCATTATCTTCAGTGATATTCTCGTGATACCACAGGCGATGGGTGTGGAAGTGCTGATGGAAGAAGGGAAAGGGCCATCGTTACCAAAAACAATTGCTACGCAAAAAGATATTGATGCGTTGATCACAACAGGTGCAGAAGAAAGTTTGAAGTATGTGTACGATGCATTGAGCTTAACAAAAAGAGAATTGAATGATCGTGTGCCATTGATCGGTTTTGCCGGTGCACCATGGACCATTCTTTGTTATATGGTGGAAGGGAAAGGAAGCAAAACGTGGGACAAAGCAAAGCAGTTTGCCTACACGCAACCAGCAATGGCTCACCAGCTGTTGCAAAAGATCACCGACATTACCATTGTATATTTAAAGAACCAGGTGAAAGCCGGTGCTGATACTGTGCAGGTGTTCGATAGCTGGGCGGGTTCTTTAAGTCCGGCTGACTTTAAAACATTTGCACAACCTTATTTATTCCAGATTGCAGAAGCGTTGAAAGACGATGCACCTGTGATCTTATTCCCGAAAGGAACATGGCATGCATTGAAAGATATCAGTGAAAGTGCAGCAAGTGGTGTGGGAATTGATTG
>NZ_CAMLGT010000153.1 GCF_946479605.1 uncultured Lacibacter sp. | reverse complement strand
CGTTTACCGTTCGTCAAATAAGTTTTTTTGCACCATTGATTCAATACAACAGCGGTTATTTTTGGCGGCATGAAACATGAGAACCAAAACCACGTTGCAATAGGCATCTTGTTTGCGGTAGCCGCCACCATTATCTGGAGCGGGAACTTTATTGTAGCTCGTGCGGTCATCCATGATATTCCTCCTGTAACACTTGCGTTCTTTCGTTGGTTAACAGCCTGCATCTTACTCCTGCCTGTGGCGTGGAGGCATATTGGTCCTTCCTGGCAAATTATAAAAGAACATAAAAGTTATTTTTTCTGGACTGGCCTCACCGGCATCAGTCTCTTTAACACACTTGTTTATGTAGCAGGACATAGTTCAACAGCCATTAACCTTGCACTCATCGGCACTACTTCCTCTCCGATTATTGCTGTTATACTGGCGCATTATTTTCTGAAAGAACATATACAATGGATACGCATAGCAGGTATTGCACTTTGTATATCCGGTATTCTTTTTCTGCTCAGCAAAGGAAGTATTCAAAACCTGTTGCACCTTGAATTCAGCCGTGGCGATGGTTGGGTATTACTGGGCGCAACAAGCTTTGCTATTTACAATATCCTTGCCCGCAAAAAACCAACAAACATTTCTGCCGTTGGCTTTCTCTTCTTTGTTTTTGTTATTGGCACTGCCTTACTGTTGCCTGCTTACCTGGTAGAAGCTGCTTATACCAAACCGGTTGAATGGAATCAGCAAACAGCGTGGGTTATTCTGTATCTTGGTTTGGGTACCTCAGTCGTTTCTTTTTTACTTTGGAACAGATCCATCAAAGAATTGGGTGCCGGACGAACCGCACTATTCGGCAACCTCATCCCCATCTTCAGCAGCATTGAAGCTGTATTTATTCTTGGGGAAAAAATCAGTTATATTCACATTGTCAGTTTCATGTTGATCGCTGCAGGTCTTGCAATTGACAACAGTGTATTGCTGAAAAGAAAATAACCGCTTCATGAAAAAGGTTGTCATCATTGGTGCCAGTTCCGGCATTGGTAAAGCATTGGCCATATGTTATCTCAAAGCAGGACATAAAGTGGGTATTACAGGGCGCCGCAAACATCTGTTGGAAGAATTAAAACAACAATATCCGCAACAGGTATCTGTTGAAACTTTTGATGTAACAGGCCCCGACAATCTTCTTCATCTTAAACAATTAATTGAACAACTGGGTGGCATGGATGTATTTGTTTACAGCAGCGGCACAGGCGAAGCAAGCAAATCATTAAGCGATGAAATTGAGCAGCAAACAACCCTTATAAACGTTAATGGTTTTGTTGAAAACACTGTTTATGCCTTTAACTATTTTTTGCAGCAGGGTTATGGACAGGTAGTAGGCATTTCATCTATTGCAGCATACAGAGGAAACAGCTGGGCACCTGCTTATGGCGCAAGCAAAGCGTACATGAGTAACTACCTTGAGGCTTTAAGTATAAAAGCAAGCCGAATGAAAATACCAATTACCATTACCGATATACAGCCGGGATTTGTGCAAACAGAAATGGCAAAGGGCAATAAGTTGTTCTGGATGGCTCCGCTCGACAAAGCAGTGAAACAAATTTTTAATGCAATTGAAAAAAAGAAACGTAAAGTGCAGGTAACAAAACGCTGGGCATTGATTGCATGGGTGTTAACATGGCTCCCCTACTCCATTTACAAAAAACTCAACTGATTCTGTTCTGCTAACATTTTCTTAAAAGCTTCACAACTGTTATGCAATGTGGCATGGTTTTCCATCGTTACAGGTAAAAGAGTTAATTTCGATGTATCAAAATGTAACCATGCAGGCAGCAGACACACAAAAACATTACAAAGCAGCAGCAGTAACCATTGTGGTACATGCTGTGTTATTGTTTTTATTTTTTGTGATCACCATTGCAATGGCAGTGCCCACACCTCCGCAGCCGGAGGAAGGCATTGAAGTAAATCTTGGTAACAGTGATATTGGTTTTGGAGATGTACAGCCGTTAATTCCCGATGAACCGGCTCCGGAATCAATCCCTGAAACAACAACCACTCCACCGCAGCAACAAATTGCAGCTTCGGATAATGAACCGGAAAAAGAACTGAGTGAGCGTGATGATGCGGATGCACCGGAAGTGAATAAACCGGCTAAAGTAACAAAGCCAACAAAGACGGTTCCAAAAGAAACGCCACCGGTTGCAACTACAAAACCGGCAGCAACAACCGTTGTAAATCCTAAACCGGCACCACCAAAACCGAAAGCAGTATATGGCGGTGGCACCGGTACTGGTGGAAATAATTCTGACACCTACAACAACAGCCGCAACCAGGGTATTGCAGGTGGCACCGGCGATCAGGGGAAAGCAAATGGCAATCCGAATAGCGATAACTATAATGGAAATGGCGGTGGAGGCACAGGAGGCCCAAGAGTTACAAGTGGCAACCGTAAGATCATTAAATATTACTCGTTTAGTGGCGATCTTGAAAAAGCAACGATCTATGCTGTGATCAAGGTATCACCCGAAGGTCGTGGTACATTTGTACGCATCGGACCACGCTCCACATCAGTAAGCCAGGCTTATGCCAATGCCATTATTGAATACCTGCGTAATATCCAGTTCGACAAAAGTGCACAGGAATCAACCGTTACTGTTCAATTCAATTTTAAAGTGAACGATTAATCACTACTATTTTTTGGAAACAGCATCATTTGTCTTTGCAAACGATGCTGTTTGTTTTTAACACGTCCTGTTGCACCAGAGTAAACTCTTTTCATCACTCTATTTTACCACTCATTAACAAAAAAAGGAAATAACATCCGTATCGTATGTTACCTACGTATGTTTCTATTAATAACTCTCGAAATTCTCCTATCCTGCGTTGACGCTGATAAAACACCATCAATTATTATCTACTCCCTTTAAAAACAAAGGATCATGAAGATGATTAGGTTATCGCTATTATCTGACACAATCAGACGTATCAAAAAGATTGGTTACACAGAAGAACTTGATGGCTACGCTGCCCGCCGTTTAGGTATTTTCAACACACTTAATTTTATCGGGTTACTTACAGGCATTGTCATACCCATAGTAGCTATGCTTAACAAAGGCTATTTACCTGTTATTGCATGGATCGTTGCAGCGGCACCCGCCTTCATTAGTCTGGTTGTATTGATTGCCAACTATTACCGACGTTACAATTTTGCCATGCTCTGGTATTTTATTTTATACCCGGCCATTACCTCACTGGTGTATATCGACAGTATTGATGTTGGTATTGAATTATTCTTTATCCTTTATGCAGTTTTCGGCGTATTCTTTTTACAAAACCTAAGATTGATCTTATTAGCAATCAGCTTTTCGCTTATCAGCTACTTTGCAGTATTTATAGTTGAGCACAACTATGAATTTGTAATGCGGGATATCAATTATCCATTTTATGTATTCAACCATGTTCTTTCGGTTGCATTAATATTCACTGGTCTTTTCCTGATCAAAAAAGAAAACAAAGATTACCAGGCTGAGATATTAACCAGTAATGAAGAGCTTTACCGGTACACACAGGAAATTGAAAAACAGAAAGAAGAACTGGCTGAGTTAAACAACCTGAAGTCGAAATTATTTTCTGTGATCTCCCATGATCTGCGTACACCACTTTATGGATTACGCAACCTGTTTAAAAGCGTTGAGCAATATGATCTGCCGGCCGAAGAAATAAAAGTATTGATCCCCGATGTGGTGAAAGATCTTCATTACACGACCGACCTGATGGAGAACCTGCTGCAATGGGCCAAGAGCCAGATGAAGGGGGAATCACTTTCACCACAACTGATCGATATGAACAAACTCATACAGGATGTGCAACAGGTAGTTCGTTTGCAGGCAGAAAACAAACAGGTGTACCTGAAAACGAAAGCAGACAGGCCCGTATATATTTATGCGGATAAAGAAATGATCGAAGTGGTATTACGAAACCTCATCAGCAATGCGATCAAATTCACAGCAAAAGAAGGTGAAGTAGTTATTGATGTAAGGGAAGATGAAAAACTGATTGAAGTGCTGGTGCATGATACGGGCACAGGAATGAGCGAAGAAGCAAAGAACAAGTTATTCGGTGATGAACATTTCACAACAAAAGGCACATCGAATGAATCAGGCACAGGTTTAGGCTTAATGATCTGTAAAGAATTTCTCAAGAAGAACGGCGGTAATATTCATGTAGAAAGTGAGCTGGGAAAAGGCAGCACCTTTGCTTTTACATTACCACGTGCCTGATGTACAAACAGTGCATGCAACTTCTATCTTTGCGGCATGACTTACCAGGAGACAATCGATTATCTCTTTACCCGGCTTCCAATGTTCAGCCGTATTGGAGCCGCTGCCATAAAAAAGGATCTGCACAACACAATTGCACTTTGCAATGCGTTAAACAATCCGCAACAACAATTTAAAAGCATTCATATTGCAGGAACCAACGGCAAAGGTTCGGTAAGTCATATGCTGGCAGCTATTTTGCAAACGGCCGGTTGCAAAGTTGGTTTGTACACATCACCTCACCTGCACGACTTTCGTGAACGTATTAAAGTAAACGGCGCAATGATCACGGAAGCGTATGTCATTGATTTTACACAACGCATTCAATCACTGATCGATGAAATAGAACCTTCGTTCTTTGAGATCACAGTCGCAATGGCTTTTGAATATTTTGCGCAGGAAACTGTAGATATTGCTGTAATAGAAACAGGGCTTGGCGGCCGGTTGGATAGCACAAACATCATCACACCGGAATTATCTGTTATCACAAACATTGGCTGGGATCACATGAATTTGCTGGGTGATACACTGGAAAAAATTGCAGCTGAAAAAGCAGGCATTATCAAAGAGTCTATTCCCGTTGTGGTGGGTGAAACTGTTACAGAAACAAAACCTGTATTTGAAAACAAAGCAAAAGAAACACAATCATCTCTTCATTTTGCGTATGAAGAATTTACAGTTGAGCACAAAAAACAGGTAAATCAATTACTTGCTGTTACACTGAAAGAAACAATTTCAAACAAGCAACTTCATTATAAGCTTGATCTGCCGGGCATCTATCAAACAAAAAATATTGTAACAGTTCTTTCTGCTGTGCGGCAATTACAACAGATGGGCTGGCTGATCAATGAAGAACATCTGCAAACGGCGTTGTCAAACAGCAAACAGATTAATGGATTACATGGCCGTTGGGAAATCATTGAGACAAATCCGATGGTTGTACTGGATGTGGGACATAACGAAGATGGCATAAAACAAATTGTTGCACAGCTAAATGAAAGCAGCTACAGGCAACTGCACATCATTATTGGCATGGTAAAAGATAAAGAAGTAGAGAAAGTATTAATGCTGTTACCGAAAGACGCAACTTACTATTTCACCAAGGCGCATATTCCAAGAGCATTACCGGAAACCGATCTGCAACAAAAAGCGTTGGCTTGTGATCTGAAAGGAAACACATACGATCATGTGAACATTGCCATTACTGCAGCAAAAGCACAGGCATCAGAAGATGATCTGATTTTAGTTTGCGGAAGTGTATTTCTTGTGGGAGAAGTAAACGTGGAGGCAATTGGCCATTGACAATAAGCAATTGGCAAAATCACACATCAGCTCAGTATTTCAATTCTCCCAATTTCTCCAATCCGTATAATAATGCTGTTGTGTGCATGCTCTGCATCAGTTTGTTTTTACGAATGAGTTGTTTTACTTCATCAATGCTCAACAGATGAACTTCAATATCTTCTCCTTCATCAAGTTTTTGTTCTGTTACCTTTTCTCCGCCTGTAGCAAGATAAGCCCTTAGTAAATTATTGTTGGTGGAAGGATTGGCTGATGTTTTACAGAGATACTCGATCTTATCAAAGCGGAAACCGGTTTCTTCAAGCAGTTCTCTTGCAATGGCATCTTCATACGAAGCATCTGTTGCATCAACACAACCGCCGGGCAACTCCATTAATGTTTCGCCCAACGCATGACGGTATTGCCGCACCATGATCACCTTGCCATCTTTTGTTAGTGCCAATGCGGCCACCCATTCGGGAAACTCGTAAACATAATACGGATCAATGATCTTACCATCCGGACGTTCACACACATCTTCACGAAGGGTAAGCCAATCACGTTTGAATAAATATTTTGAAGAAAGCGTTTTCCAATTCATGGAAACTGTTTAAAGTTTAAAAGTTTAAAGTTTCAACCAGCCATGCAACAACATGAAACCTTCAACATGAAACTTTAAACTACAAATCACCATCCCATTCTTTCCCTCAACGAGGTAATATGCGCCGTATGATGTTTACCATGCCATGCGTACATGCCGAGCAAATACCAAAGATCGAATTGTTTTTTTGAATGCGAATGTACATAGGTACGTTGCCAGTCTTCCCCTGAAAGATTGGAAAACAACACATACAACTTTGCATGAATGGTATGCAGCATGGTAAGCGATATATTTACGGGCAGCTCTGTATATTCAGTTGTTTTAGCCCATGCTTCTTCATCATACCCCATGATTGTCGGATTGTGTTCAGTAATCGTAAATTTTAAACGGGTAAGTGCATTCAAATGACTGTCGCTCACATGATGCACCACTTGCCGTACAGTCCATCCGCCATCACGATAAGACGTATCAAGCTGGGCTTCATCTAAATTTTCAATAGCCGCTTCTAATAATCCTGGTAAGAATTTAATATCGGCCAACCGTTCATCACGCAAAGCATCACTGTAAGGAGCAGGTTGGTATTCACCAATGGGATAACGCAGGTTCATAACACAGCTTTAAGCCATTAGCCTTAAGCCACTAGTAACGGGCAGCTTAAAGCTAATAGCGGTTTTATTATTTCTTTACCGGTTTTACATCCAGTAATTCCATATCAAAAATAAGTGTGGCACCACCGGGAATTGAACCTTGTCCACGATCGCCATAACCATAATCACTCGGAATGAACAGTTGCCATTTACTTCCGGCCGGCATCAGCGTAACTGTTTGTTTCCATCCTTCAATCAGTTGTTCCAACGGATAATCAACAGGAACGCCACGTGAGTATGAGTTATCAAACTCAAGTCCATCGATTAATGTGCCTTTGTAATGGAAAGTGATAGTGTCGGCCAGAGCAGGCTTTACACCTGTTCCCTGTTTAATGATCTTGTATTGAATACCGCTTGGCAATTCCACCACGCCAGGTTGTTTTTTATTTTCCGCAAGGAATTTCTTTCCTTCTTCTTTTATGGCGTTACTTTTCTTCGCCATATATTCCTGTAGTTTTTGCTGTATTGTCATACCTGCTGTATTTGCATCCATTAAAGGATTGGGATTATTTTTTATTGCATCTGCTATGCCTTTGTTCAGAGCCACGTAATTGATATTATCAATGCCCTGTGCCTGCATGTTGCCACCGATATTTAAGCCAATTGCATAACTCAAACTATCAATGCCATTACGCAGCAAAGGTTTGGGAGCTGCCGGAGTTTTAGGCGCTGGTTTTATGGTGGCTTTTGTAGTGGCTGTAGTTTTTTTAGGAGCCGGTTTAGTAGTTTGTGCCGAAGCTGTAACAGCAACAGATGCGGAAAGCACGGCAGTGAGAAGAATACGCATGTGATTAATTGATTAAAAATTATTCGTCACGCAAAGCATGACCCGTTAGTGAAATAAAAACATCTTCAAGGTTGGCAGCCTTCATTTGTTTGGGCCGTTCAAACCCTGTTGCCAGTAAATGATCAATGAGTTTTGCAGGTGAATCGAGTGCTACAATATTCCCACTATCTATAATGGCAACACGGTCGCAAAGATATTCTGCTTCGTCCATGTAATGTGTAGTAATTATAACAGTGGTGCCACGGGACTGTATATTTTTTACCAGCTCCCATAAATTGCGGCGGGCTTGCGGGTCAAGACCGGTAGTTGGCTCATCAAGAAAAACAATCTTCGGCTCATTAATGAGTGTAGTGGCAACTGAGAAACGCTGCTTTTGTCCCCCACTCAGCTCTTTGAACTTTGCTTTTGCTTTTTCTTCAAGGTTCACCGTTTTCAGCAAAGCCATTGCATCCACCTCACGGTTATACAAACCGCTGAACAACTGGATCAATTCTACGAGATTAAGACCGGGATAATAACCTGATGTTTGCAATTGCACGCCAATGATCTGTTTAATTTCATTGGCTTGTGTATTAAGATCGAGCCCATTAACAGTTACACTGCCACTTGTTTTTTCACGAAGTGTTTCAATGATTTCCAGTGTGGTTGATTTACCTGCGCCATTCGGCCCAAGCAAACCAAATATCTCACCTTCATACACCTCGAAGCTGATACCTTTCACAGCTTTGAAATTGCCGTAATGCTTAACGAGGTTATTTACTTCAATTATTTTTTTCTGCATCTTGTTTAATCAATGCAGGACCATACATCCTGCTGCTTTCCTTCAACACATTTATTTTTCCAGGTACGAATCTAATTCATCCATCATATTCTTACTGCCAATGAACATGGGCACACGTTGGTGCAGTTCTGTTGGCTGCACATCGATGATGGGGATTTTTCCATTTGTTGCACGGCCACCCGCCACTTCCATGATAAATGCAAAAGGATTGCACTCGTAATTTAAACGAAGCTTTCCATTAGGTTTATCTTTTGTGCCCGGATACATAAAGATACCACCCTTGATTAAACTCCTGTGTACATCGGCTACCATACTGCCAATATAACGTTGGGTATATGGGCCGCCTGTTCCTTTATCTTTTTTCTGACAGGCGTTGATGTATTCCTGCACACCCTTTTCATAGCGGAAAAAGTTACCGTGGTTCACGGAGTAAATATTTCCATCGGCAGGACATTTAATATCGGGATGGCTCAAACAAAATTCACCAATGGAAGGATCAAGTGTAAAACCATTCACTCCTCTCCTTGTTGCATACACCATCATGGTACTGCTGCCGTAAACCATATAACCGGCTGCCACTTGGTTTCTTCCTGTTTGTAAAAAATCTTCCAACCGGCAAGGTTTACCTCTTTCACTTACACGACGGTACACGCTGAAAATGGTACCAATGGAAATGTTCACATCAATATTGCCGCTGCCATCAAGCGGATCAAACATCACCACATATTTTGCATTGTTGCTGATCTCATCATCAAACACCACAATATCATCCA
>NZ_CAMLGT010000152.1 GCF_946479605.1 uncultured Lacibacter sp. | reverse complement strand
CATCGCTTCCTTCAGCAGCAAATGGCAAATGCCACCGTTGATCTTTGCATGGGTCATCACTGCATTGCTTCGTGTAACGATTGGTTCTGCTACCGTAGCAGGTATTACAGCTGCGGGTATAGTTGCTCCGTTAGTAACAAACGGAAATGCATCACCAGAATTAATGGTGCTGGCCGTTGGCAGCGGCAGCGTATTTGGTTCACACATCAACGATTCGGGTTTCTGGATGTACAAAGAATTCTTTAAGCTATCGCTCAAACAAACCTTTCTTTCATGGACGGTGATGGAAACACTCATTTCCATTTTAGGTTTGATAGGAGTTCTGTTGTTAAACTATTTTGTGTAAATCATTATTGGCTAAACTGATCTTAACTCATGCACAACTTGTTTGATCTTTTCGAGTGCAGTTCCAATTTCTTCTTCCGTTGTAAAACGCCCCAAGCTAAAACGGATAGAACCAATTGCTGATTCATCTTTCAACCCCATTGCTTTTAATACATGCGATGGCTCTGCTGATGCCGAAGTACATGCCGATCCTGATGACACAGCTATATGTTTACTAAGCTGTCCAATGAGTTGTGCAGCACCGGCAAAATCAAATGAAATATTTGCAACATGCGGAAGTAACCATTCTTTCTCGCCGTTAAGAGTTGCGCATCCAAGCTCCAGTAATCCATTCAGCAATTGATCACGCATTTGTGCAATACGTGAACGATCATTCTGCATGCCTGATAAACATATATCACAAGCTTTACCTAAACCAACAATGCCGGGCACATTTAACGTACCACTACGTAATCCTTTTTCATGGCCGCCACCATAAAGCAACGGACTTAATTTTACTCTTGGATTTTTTCTCCGCACATACAAAGCACCCACTCCTTTCGGACCGTAAATTTTATGAGCAGACAAAACCAGCAGATCAATATCATCTTTCAATACATCCACAGGAATTTTTCCGACAGCCTGCGTTGCATCACTAAAAAATAACACACTGTTTTTTTTTGCAATAGCCGCCATTTCGTTGATAGGGAATACTACACCTGTTTCATTGTTAGCATACATGGCCGCAACAAGAATTGTATCTGCTCTGATGCTTTGCTCAAACAATACAAGATCAGGCATTCCATTTTTATCAACAGGAAGAAACGTAACAACCGCTCCTTTCTTTTCAAGATATGCACTGGTATCAAGCACAGCTTTATGCTCTGTTTGAAACGTAATGATGTGTTTACCTTTTGCTTGATACGTTTCAAACGCACCCTGCATTGCCAGATTTATTGCTTCCGTTGCGCCAGATGTAAATATGATCTCCGATGAATCAGCACCTATAAGCTTAGCCACCCGCTCACGGGCTATGGAAACAGCTTCCTCCGCTATCCAGCCATAAGCATGTGTGCGGCTGGCTGCGTTTCCAAAATGCTGCATAAAATAAGGCAGCATTTCCGCCAGCACTGCAGGATCGCAGGGTGTGGTGGCATTGTAATCAAGATATATGGGCTGCTGTGTCATGCTGCTGCAAATTAGAACATAATTCGCTGATGACCAGTGTTTGTCATTGTCGGGTGCGGTTGAAAATCCTCCTGTGTCATCATTTTCAATAACTCATGCAGGCAAATTACTGTCTTATTTAAAAGGGTGTTTTAACATTCAGTTCTGCCGTATGCGGCTAACTTTGCAGCACTTTCACCACCAACAGGCTATACAGCAAAACACTTAGTTTCAAAACAACACTGCCGACTGAGATACTTTTTATCATTTAAAATCGTTACCGGCTATGAGTTTGGTGAAAAAGAAGTTTTTATTATTTTTAAAAATCCAACATCCGTTAAAACCCTTAACTATGAAACTATTCCGTACCAACCTGCTGTACATTGCTATTACAGCATTCATCACATTACAAATACCCATTGCTATTGCCGGTAATAATCCAGGAGCCGGAACGCTTGATTCTTACTTAGAAGCGCAGGCTCACAATGCAGCTGTTACAGTTGCCCCCAGCCTTGATGAAATAATTGCCGAAAAAGCAGACAGTATTTATGATACGCTTCATTTGCTTGAAGCCGGCCTGCACGAAGAGGCGTTTGAAATGGCCTATGAAGGTTATTACAAACTGCTTGAAAAAGGCATGATCAAAAATGAAGTACTGACCATTGCCGATTTTTCCAAACCATCATCTGATGAGCGTTTATATGTAATTGATATGGAAGAAGGAAAAATCCTCTTTCAAACATTGGTTGCCCACGGCCGCAACAGTGGTTTGATTTACGCCAATCAGTTTTCAAACAAACCCGAGTCAAATAAAAGCAGTCTTGGATTTTATCTTACACTCCAGCCTTATTATGGCGGAAAAGGATATGCTATGCGTTTGCAGGGTTTAGAAAAGGGCATTAATGATAAAGCCTTTCAACGGGCCATTGTTATGCACGGATCAGATTATGTAAACAAACAATTTGCCGCAAACAACGGGCATCTTGGCCGCAGCCTCGGCTGTCCTGCAGTTCCGGCAAAACTCACAAAAAATATCATTAACAGTACCAAGGATGGAAGCTTACTGTTCATTTATCATCCAACAGCAGACTACAAAACAAAATCAACTATTCTGAATAGTTGAAACATCATACTTTTTAACCGATTGAGATTCGCAAATTCCTGATGATGAACCCTGGCAATCATGCCGGGGTTTTTAATGTACAATAAACCAAGCCACAACCTGGATAACTGCGGCAACAATTAAACCCGTGTACATTTCTGCCGGTTTATGATCGCTTGCAATGAGACGACTGCTGCACGTAACTCCTGCCACAAGTACTGCAGCAAGTAACGATACAACATCATCCAGTTTGTTTGCAAAGAGAAGCAACACAAAGAATGTAAGCATTCCACCAACACCAACAGCATGCATACTTACCTTCATATAATTATTGATGAGAAGCGAAGCACAGGAGGCAATAAATGCACTTAATAAAAATGCACGCAACTCAGTGGGGTCGCCTAATTGTTTTGATACGTAAAACGACCAAAAGAAAAAAGTAATGCACGCCACGTAAGGAATAATGCGGTCTTTCTGAGTAGGTAATTTAATGGAGCTGATAAAACCAAGACCTTTCAACAATAACACAGTTACTATCGGAAGAAAAATACTTGTGCCGAATACACGAAGAAAAACAAGCATTTTGTCTTCAGGAGCAATACCAAGGAACACGAGATTGTTCCTGTACAGCAGGTACAACACCACCCACCCAATCACAAAAAGCGGATGAAAAATATAGGAAAAGATCAATGCAGGAATTCGTAAAGCAGCAGGCTGCTGCGGAGTAACATCAAGGTCGCCTTCTTCATTAACCACTAAATGCTCGGTCATACTTATAATTGTTTACGCAGCCGGGCAACAGGAATATTCAGCTGCTCCCTGTATTTGGCCACTGTTCTGCGTGCAATATTATAGCCTTTTTCCTGAAGCAGCTCTGTTAACCTTTCATCGCTTAGTGGTTTCCTTTTTTCTTCGGCATCCACCATATCAAACAGTATTTTCTTCACCTCCCGTGTCGATACTTCCTCTCCACTTTCTGTACTTAAAGATTCACTGAAGAAAAACTTCAACCGGTAAGTACCAAATTCTGTTTGTACAAATTTGCTGTTTGCCACACGGCTCACAGTAGATATATCCAGTCCTGTTTTTTCAGCAATATCTTTCAGGATCATTGGCTTCAGGTTGGTTTCATCACCGGTTAGAAAAAACTCTTCCTGATGGTGCATGATGGCACTCATGGTATGCAGCAAGGTGTTCTGCCGCTGTTTAATGGCATCAATAAACCAGCGTGCAGCATCAATTTTTTGTTTGATGAAAAGCACCGCTTCTTTTTGGCGCTTATCTCTTTTACTACCCTTATCGTACTCTTTCAACATTTCCCTGTAACCTTCGCTGATACGCAAATCAGGAGCATTGCGGGAGTTAAGCGTGAGTTCTAATTTTCCGCCATTATTTAAAATAAAGAAATCAGGCACAATATAGGTTTCAGCTTTATTCACCTCGCCTACATTTCCACCTGGTTTAGGGTTGAGTTTAATGATCTGCTGAATAATTGCTTTTAACTGATCATCATTAAGCGACAGGCTTCGCTGTATTTTTTCGTAGTGCTTCTTTGTAAACTCATCGAAATATTTTTCAAGGATTACAATTGCCTGGTCAATGTCTTCTGATGAAATTGTTTTTTGTTTATGACGCAGCTGAATCAGCAAGCACTCCTGCAGATCTCTTGCACAAATGCCGGGAGGGTCAAATTGCTGAATCAGCTCAATTACTTCTTCCACTTCAATTTCTGTGGCATCAATATTTTGTCTGAATGCAAGATCATTGACGATTGCCGCATTTTCTCTGCGGAGATAGCCATCATCATCAATACTGCCCACTACCTGCTCGGCAATTACTTTCCGTTTATCGTCCAACTTCAACATGCCCAACTGCTGAAGCAGTAATTCATAGAAACTGGTTTCCAGTTTTACAGGCGAGGTTTTATGTTCTTCCTGCTCACCATAATTTTCATCTCTTGTGCGGTAATCAGCAATATCATCATCCCCTTCACTCACATAATCATTAATATCAATATTGTCATATTCGTCCTCACTTCCATCAAGTTCATAATCTTCCTCGTCACTTGTGTCAAATTCATCTTTTATTTCATCTGCCTCAAACTGGTCATCACTTTCTTCGTTTGATTGTTCCAATGCGGGATTTTCTTCCAACTCTTCCTTGATTCGCTCTTCCAGGTTGGCCGTAGGCACCTGCAACAGCTTCATTAACTGGATCTGCTGGGGTGATAATTTTTGCAGTAATTTTTGATGTAGTCCCTGACTCAGTGCCATTTTCTCGATACATTTATAGATGATTACAATGCAATTACGAGCGGCTAAATTATCGAAAAAATCAACAGATTATAAAAATTGGAACAATTTTTGCGGAATAGTGACAATTCTGTTACTCTTTTCTGCTCCTGTTAAGGCTCAACTTTTTGATTCAGTGAAAGTTAGGAAAGTGGCTCTTCAAACAACACCGTTGCCTTTTTTTAACAAATACAGTCTGCTCACAACGCAGCAACCCGTTTTATCAAAAAAAATTTCTACAAATCTTGGCAGCCCGTTTGCCCATTGGGGATTCATGTGTAAAGGCGAATACAGGCTGGAACAGAAAACAGGCATCCCCTTAAAAGTCCGGCTTGGTTCACTTGAATACGTCAATAAACTGGAAGGAAAACGATAACGCTTTAGCTATGTGAATGTTCATTGGAATAGAATAAATAATTCTGAACAGCCCGCACATCAGCAAAGCTGTAAGCATCGCCCAATGCTATTTTATGCTCAGTGTTTGACTGATTAGGAAATAACTCGATCCTGTTTAAAATTGTTTGCAACTTTTCTTCATTCATCAACTGGCTTATTCTTACAGTGCCGGTTTTCACCAGATCAACAAGATGCCCTTCAATTGTACCAGCAGTGAGGTTGCGGATAGCAGCGATTTCTGCAATCGTTTTGCCTTCGTTAAAATGGGCAAGCGTAACCGACTTTGTATCTTCTTTGGGAGTTGATGACTTCTCCTTTCGTTCACGTTTTGGATTTTCTTTTTTGGCTTCAATATTTGTTTCAAGCCCATGCTCCTCACAATAAGCTGTTACCATTTCCAGTATCTCATCGCCATACTTTTCAACTTTGGCTTTGCCAAAACCGGAAAGCAGCAGTAATTGTGTTTTTGTGAGAGGTAGGTAAGTACAGATTTCCTGCAAACTATTGCTGTTTGCCAGCATGTAAATGGGCATGCTTTGCTCATCGCACACCCTGTCTCGCCATGTTTTTAACTGAAAGTACAGGTCAGGATGTGTAAGACCTGCTGCCGATTGTTTTTTATTGGCAGCATAAACAGTAAGGTTCACTCTTGGAATAACAAGATTCAACTTATGCTTTAAATGATCGGTTACAGAAAAAGGCTGCAACCCTGATCGTAAGAAATAAAGCTCCGTATGTAACGATGTAAAAACAGCATTGAGCAGTTCATTTATTTCATCTGCTGCTGTTTTATGTTCTGTAATGAACGGATGTTGTTTTACCTGTTGCTGCAACTCTTCCAGGTGTGGAATAAAATAATTGACCGCATCTTTCACACGCTGTTGTAACTGGGCATTTAGTTCAACAACGGGCTGTTGTTTCAGCAGTTCATTGATCTGCAATAAAAACCTTCCTGCCACTATCTGCTCTTTGTGCAACTGCTGCTGCCAGTAACCCAGCTGCTCTTCTGCTCCCTCATTCAACTCAAACTTGTGTTTTGTAATTGCTTGTTGCAATTGCTTTAATGCAAGTGATGTATGTGAGAATGAAAATAATTCTTCCAGTAGTTGTTGTGAAAATGCTTTTCTTGCTTCTTCAAAACGTTGCGGCAAAGAACCTTTTGAAGTCAATGCTTTTTGTCCATCAACCACCTGTTGATTACTGAAGATAACATTGGGCTGAATTTTTGAAAGCAATACAATGCCATCCAGACTGGTACAACGGCTGAGCGCCACATATACCTGTCCGCTTGCAAAAGATAAACCTGCATCGATCATTACTTTATCAAACGTAAGCCCCTGGCTTTTGTGAATGGTAATGGCCCATGCCAGGCGCAGAGGGTATTGTTCAAATGTACCCAATACATCCTGCTCCAGTTTACCATCAGCCCGGTTAAGTGTGTAGCGTGAATGATCCCAGGTTTCTTTTTGTACCGTTATATTTTCAGAACCACAACGTACCACTACCTCTGTATCACTTAACGAATGCACGATGCCAATCTTTCCATTAAAAAATCTGCGTCCAACTGTATCATTTTTCAAAAACATTACCTGTGCTCCTTCACGTAAAACCAGTTCGGCATCTGCAGGATAACTGTTTTCAGGAAATTCACCATCAATCTTTGCTTTGTACACATACGGCGGTGCAAGTAAGCGCTGCAGCTGCTGGCGGTTGATCAACTCTGCCTGGTTGTTATGCGATGTAAGGGTGATATATGTTTCATCACGCTCCGGCTGAAAGCCCGGAATAAACCGCTCATTCAGCATTTCAAGATCATCGGCTTCCAGTTGGTTATTGCGCACTTTGTTGAGCAATTTTACAAACTGCTCTTCTTTTTGACGGTAGATGGTGGTGAGTTCAACAAGCAAGGGCATTTGCTCCTGGATAGCTTTACTGTCGAAAAAGAAAGTGGAACTGTAATACTCCTGCAATACAGCCCATTCATGATTTTGTGCAACAGGAGGCAGTTGAAACAGATCACCAATGAGCAACAATTGCACACCACCAAAAGGAACGCTGTGCTGAAAGCGAACGCTGCGCAGAATTGTATCAATTGCATCCATTACATCGCAACGGACCATACTCACTTCATCAATGATGAGTACTTCCATTTTGCGGAGCAATTGCAGCCGCTGTTTATTATACCTGATCTTGGAAAGCAACTCCTGTTTGCCTGTATTGGTTGGCAAAAAAGGATGAAACGGTAAATGAAATAAACTGTGCAGCGTAACACCGCCGGCATTAATAGCAGCAACACCAGTTGGCGCAGCAACAATGGTGTTTTTTGCCGCATGCTCTTTCAGGTATTTTAGAAAAGTGGTTTTGCCGGTACCTGCCTTACCCGTAAGAAAAATACTTTCATGGGTTTCGGTTACAAACCGATAGGCCAATTCAAACCGTTCATTGCGTTCCACAGATTGCATGGTAGTTCAATTAATAAATTAATCGTTTGTAATCGAGTGATGTTCTGCCAAAGTTAACAACCAAGCCCAATTTCAGTCCGGAAGCTTTTAAATAATTAAGTGTTTGAACGAATAACAATAGCTTGCTATCCCTGAATTTGTTTAAAGGCCACGAACAGCACGAAAGAACATGAAATAAATTCGTGTTCTTTCGTGGACAAAATTTTTATGCGGTACTTTTTTCGCCAAGCAGCAAAATCTCATTTACCTGCACTTCGCAAATAAATTTTTTATTGCCTTCTTTATCGTTATAGCTGCGGTTAATGAGTTTACCTTCTACCAATATTTCTTTTCCCTTGGCTAAATATTTTTCTGCAATCTCTGCCAGTTTGCCCCAGGCCACCAGGTTATGCCATTGTGTTTCGGTTACTTTTTCGCCTTTGGCATTACGGTAGTTTTCACTGGTGGCTAAACTGAACCGGGCCATTTTCTTTCCGCTTTCAAGCGTTCTTACGTCGGGTGCATTGCCGAGGTTTCCAATTAACTGCACTTTGTTTTTTACTGCGTACATGGTTTGTGAGTTTGCCGCCTGCATTTGCTGCCGGCGAGATTTTAAAAATTTGTTATCTCAGTCAGCAGTTCGTTACTGTTGACAGAACAAAGTTGTTACCCTTGCTAACCCTTAACCGGTTATTACCCGTTTCTTCCCGAAGTTAAACGTGTAGAAACGTTTGCACACGGATAAATTAATTGTATCTTATTGCTCAAAACCCGCACTATGATTGCATCTGAACAAAAAAACTGCCTTGCCTGCGGCGAACCGTTAAAAGGAAGAGTTGATAAAAAGTTTTGCGACGATTACTGCCGCAACAATTACAACAATCAGCAAAAATCGAAAGGGAATCACAGCAGTTATGTGCGCAACATCAACAACACATTGCTGAAGAACAGGAAAATACTGGAAAGCATTTTACCCGATCGAGAAGAAACGGCGAAGGCAACAAAAGACAAACTGCAACGCCTCGGTTTTCATTTTAAGTACATCACTCACGTGTACACCACAAAAAATGGCAAAACCTATTTCTATTGTTACGATTATGGTTACCTGCCGCTTGAAAATGATTGGTTCCTTGTTGTAAAAAAGAAAGAGGAGTAATTACGGCTTTATTGCCGAGCCACGTATCTGTAACTCCGGTGTAAGCACACGCTTTTCAAAATCTTTTACCGGACGTTTGCTTTCCACCAGCTGCAACAATAATTCAGTGGCGGCTTTGCCCATTTCTTCTGCGGGCTGGCGGATAACTGTTAACGGCGGATCAACCAACTCAGCAATATCAGAATTGGAGAAGCCGATTAGTGCAATGTCTTTGGGGATTTCCATGCCCCGACGTTTCAATGTTTTTACGCAGCCGGTAGTAAGTTTATCGCTGGTGGTAATAATAGCGTCTGGTTTTTGTTTCAACGTAAGCAATTTGTTCACGGC
>NZ_CAMLGT010000151.1 GCF_946479605.1 uncultured Lacibacter sp. | reverse complement strand
GAGAAGGTCCGAACATGGTACGGCAATGGTACGAAGGAGGTCCCTATGAGGTTACCCTGCTTTTTAGATGTGATTTTAGTTTAAATACCGGGCCGGAAACTGCCTTGACGAGCTTTTTGCACCTTGGTTTCAGTGTGGCTATTGAGCGCTTTAACTATGCTTAATCCTGGCTTTACCTATACTTTAACTAGGATGGATGGGCAAAACATAAAAAAGCCCGGCTGAACATTCAGCCGGGCTTTGTATAAAGTCTTTTAATTCTTCTTGGGAGGTCCGCCGCCATCTTCCACACGTTTGCAACAGATGGTTAAGCGTTTGTATTGTTCCTCGTTGGCCTTTTCCTCATCGGCATCAAAACCAATATTGTTGAGCGCAGCACGGATGTTTTCAATATTGGTACGGTCGCCCAGATAAGTGATAGTGGTGATTTTCTTGCGGATATCCACCACAACTTTTGCCACCCCTTCTTCCACTTTCATGAACTTTTCAATCAGCTCTTTACATTCGGCACATTGTGCCTGCGGTGTTTTGATCTGAACTATGATTGGCTTTTTGTACTGGGCAGATACACTGAACATAACCGCCAGAAAGAGTACGCTGAGGAATGCTTTCATCTGTTGAATTTTAAATGAAATTATTCAATTCCCTTCCAATTAGCCGGGTCGGCACTCCATTTTAACAAAACTTCCTGTTCGCCTGCTTCTACAATGTTCTTTTCAATGGCCAGTTGAATGAGTGTTGGGTAGTTGGTGAGCGATGTAAACTCCACACCAGCCGTTGCAAAGGCATTCTTTGCCGCATCAAACCCATAATTAAAGATGGACACCATGCCAATTACTTCCACACCGGCAGCTTTGAGCACATCCACTACCTGCAGACTGCTTTTGCCTGTGGAAATGAGGTCTTCAATCACCACTACTTTCTGCCCAGGCTCATAAGAACCTTCGATCTGGTTGCCCAGCCCGTGTTCCTTTGGCTTTGGACGCACATAGATATAAGGCAGCTTCAGCTGATCGGCAGCCATGGCTCCCCAGGCAATTCCAGCTGTGGCAACACCTGCCAGCAGTTCAGCATCAGGAAACTGTTCAAAGATCACATTGCACATTTCGCTTTTGATAAACTCACGCACATGCGGAAAGGATAATACCTTGCGGTTATCGCAATAAATGGGGCTTTTCCAGCCACTGGCCCAGGTAAAGGGCTCTTTTACATTTAAACGAATGGCCTTAACTTGTAATAATTTCTCTGCTACAGCTTGTTCATTTGTCATGCGGCAAAATTAAGGGACAAGGCTCAAGAAGAAAATCCAATATCCAAAAAACAAAAACCAAGATACAAGGCACAAGAACAAGGCTCAAGGCTCAAGAAGAAAATCCAATGTCCAAAAAACAAAAACCAAGAAACAAGGCACAAGAAACAAGGTACAAGAGATAAAGAACCTGAAACCAGCAACCTGTAACTTGCAACCCTAAACCTTCAACCCAAAACCTTAAACCTTCAACCTTCAACCTTAAACCTTTTACCTTAAACCTCTTTATGTATATCAAGATCTATTTTGGTGATAAACCTGTTTTTCTCTGTAATGAAATTGATGAAATGATCCATGAGTACATGCACCACCCCGATGCAGTGTTTATTGATGAAATTTCAGGCCCGGCCATTAAATCATTGTTACACGAAATTGTGAAAGAGGAGTTTCATGCGGGTATTTTGTGGAGTGAAGACCTGGAAAAACTAAAGAAGGCTTTCTTCAAACATTTTACATTGATCACTGCTGCTGGCGGACTGGTGGAAAATGAAAAAGGAGAATTCCTCCTGATCCATCGCAGGGGTAAATGGGACCTGCCAAAGGGCAAACTTGATGCGGGTGAAACCATTGAACAATGTGCCGTACGTGAAGTGGAAGAAGAAACCGGTTTGCAAAAACCTGAACTGAAGAAATTACTCACCATCACCTATCATACATACGATGAGTTTGGCAAGCATATCCTCAAAGATTCGCATTGGTACAAAATGAAGGTGAAAGGAACACAATCGCTAAAACCACAAACAGAAGAAGACATCCATGATATAAAATGGGTGAAAAAGAAAGATATTGAACTGTATTTGAACAATACCTTTCCATCCATTAAAGATGTGCTGAGTTTGGTTTGAGGATTGTGCGCTTCGCTTACAATTGTTCAACGCAGAGACACAGAGGCGCAGGGAGCACAGAGGAATTAGTTTTTTGGGGGGCCGCTAAGACGGAAAGAAACACGAAGAATAAAGGTTAACAGACGATGGGAAGCAACCAACAGTCCGGCACAAATTCACAGTCCGTCACTCACCATTCACTACTCACTACTCACCACTCACGCCTTTTGGATTTTCTTGTTCCTTGACTCTTGTGCCTTACTTTCCGCTTGGTTCTATCATATCCCAAAGATTGCCATAGAGGTCTTCAAACACAGCCACAGTACCAAAGGCTTCAACAGAAGGTTCACGCACAAAGTTTACGCCTGCTGTTTTCATGCGTTCATAATCCCGTTGCAGATCATCAGTATGCAGGAACAGGAATACACGTCCGCCAGTTTGGTTGCCCACACTTGCCCGTTGTTTTTCATTTGCTGCTTTCGCCAGCAACAGATAAGTCGTACTATCGCCCGGAGGGGCCATCACCACCCAACGTTTTGTTTCACTTAACGCTGTGTCTTCCACCAAACGAAACAATAATTTATCCCTGTAAAAAGCAATGGCTTCGTCATACTCTTTTACTACCAATGCCAGTTGTGCAATACGTTGCTGCATAAATCATCAATTCAACTCTAAATATACGGCAGCCATTGATTTAGGAGGAGTCCTGCTTCCCCATTAAAATAAATCCCCTGTTGCCAGTAATAAAGACTACCTTTAATTGTCATTTGAGTAACTCTTGTAAGCGAATTATCATTTCTTCCCCGTATTTTTCTTTTACACCAGTATTCTGCTCAACTTTTTTTGATTTAATCTTTTTTCAGGTATGAACATTTATGTTTCCAACTTAGGTTTCAGCGTGCAGGATGCTGACTTAAAACAACTTTTTGCACAGTATGGTGAAGTAAGCTCATCAAAAGTAATTATGGACAAACTCACCAACCAAAGCCGTGGTTTTGGTTTTGTGGAGATGCCCGATGATGCTGCCGCACAAACAGCTATTCATGAGTTGAATGGTTCTTCTGTAGATGGCCGTTCAATAAAAGTTACGGAAGCAAGGCCCCGTGAGGAAAGACCACGAAGTAACAGGTGGTAAACTTTATAAAATAAAAACAACAACGTTTCACTTTAATCCAAGTAAGGCATGACAAATGATATGATTGAAAAGTTTGTGGAAGGCAAAAGCCGTGAACACATGAAGGTGAATATTCACTTTAAACAAAGAGATACCATAAAAGGTGTATTTATCCGCAACAACGATTATGATGAGCTGAAACATAAAAATTTCTGGCGTATTGTATCGGAATCGAAGCTGGCCGAATGGCAACGCACAAAAGATAACAGCCTTGCCCGTATTTTTAATGGTGCTGATTTTACACGTTTAAGCGAAGCCAATTAATATAAAGCGAAGTATATGTTTACACAAACCTGGAAAAAATATTTACCAGTGATCCTGATCCTGATGAAACGTGCAGTGCAGGACGAGCAGGTATTAAAAGTGAATCAAACCGATTTTGAACGTGCAGCAGGCGGCCGCAAGGTCAAGTTCAGTTTCAGCAATGTTGAGCTGAAAAAAGCGAGATTGAACTCCCATGCCAAACATTCACCTTTTGCCAAGGAGTTTGCAACCCTTCTGCAGGAAGATGATCTTACAAGAGGTTATCTTCAGCAGCATTGGTTTGAGTTTTCAATGAGTACCGATTTTCAACTGACAATCAAGCATCATCCACTGGAAGCAGAAGTAACACAGGATGCTGCCGGTGATGAAAACATACTGGCGGGTTAAACAGCACGCTCACACATCGTTCAGCTGTCCTTACATTAACAGCCTATACCGCTGTCTGCAACACTTGCAGACAGCTTTTTTACTTTAAGGAACATTATATGCAACGCTCCGTTATTACCGGTTCCGGTTCTTATATTCCCCCGGTTGTTCAAACGAATGCTGATTTTGCCAAACTTTTATTTTATTCTGCAGATCAGGAACCGCTCCCCGCAGCACCAGGCGAAGTGGTGGAAAAATTTAAACAGATAACAGGAATTGAAGAACGCAGGTACACCTCCGATGACCTGAGTACATCCGATATTGGTGCAATAGCCGCACAAAAAGCGGTGGATGATAGTGCTGTTGATCCTGAAACCATTGACCAGATCATTGTTGCACACAACTTTGGCAATGTTTTAAAATACACCATTCAAACAGATGCAGTGCCATCGCTGGGTGCAATCATTAAGCACAAGCTTGGTATAAAAAATCCCAACTGTGTTGCGTATGATGTGTTGTTTGGTTGTCCCGGTTGGCTGCAGGGTGTAATACAGGCCGATGCGTTTTTTAAAGCAGGCATTGCAAAAAAAGCACTGGTTGTGGGTGCCGAAACCTTGTCGAGAGTAATTGATGTATATGACCGTGACAGTATGATCTTTAGTGATGGTGCAGGTGCAGCTGTATTGGAATACAAAGAAACAGGCGACGATGGTGCCGGTATCCTCAGTACTGCTGTGCAAACACATGCACTGGAAGAAGTGGACTACATCAATATGGGTAAATCATTTTACCCCGGCAGTGATCCCAATGTACGTTTCATTAAAATGAAAGGACGGAAAGTATATGAATATGCCA
This sequence comes from uncultured Lacibacter sp., assembly GCF_946479605.1. The sequence goes on along the minus strand of NZ_CAMLGT010000151.1, from coordinate 4,562 downwards.
TGAAGTATGTGCCCGCTGCCATGAAAGATTGCCTTGATAAAAGCGGGATAGCTATAACCGATCTGAAAAAAGTATTTATTCACCAGGCAAATGAAAAGATGGATGAAGGTATTATCCATCGCCTGTACAAATTATACAACATAGCTGCACCGCCGGAGCACATTATGCCCATGAGCATTCATTGGCTGGGCAACAGTTCTGTTGCTACAGTACCCACATTATATGATCTTGTTCGTAAAGAAGAAATAGAACATCACCGGCTTTCGGCCGGTGATGTTATTCTGTTTGCCTCAGTTGGCGCAGGCATGAATATAAATGCTGTTTGCTACCGCTACTGATCAGGCGTAATTAACGTTGTGAAAAAGTTTTGCCATAACGTCTTCCTCTTGCCATATTATTTGGCAATACGGGTGAAGACGACTGCACTGGTGCCGGGGCACTGTGCATGGAATGAATATCATACGTATGTCCTTTTACAACAGGTATCGGTTTTTTGATGAGCTTCTGAATATCTGTTAAGAACGTTTTCTCGCTCCAGTCGCAGAATGAAATGGCAGTACCACTTGCTCCTGCCCTTCCTGTTCGGCCAATACGATGCACGTATGTTTCAGGCACGTTCGGTAATTCGTAGTTGATCACATGCGTCAGTTCATCAATATCAATACCACGGGCAGCAATATCTGTAGCCACCAGTACACGTGTTTTACGTTTCTTGAAATTGCTTAATGCAGCCTGCCGTGCGTTCTGCGATTTGTTACCATGAATTGCTTCTGTGCGGATACCTTCAATGTTCAAACGTTTTGCCAGTTTATCGGCTGCATGTTTCATTTGCGTAAACACCAATACCGATTCAATGCTGCTGTCTTTCAGCAATTGTACCATCAATGGTAATTTATTCTGCTTCTCAACATAATAAACCGATTGCTGAATGATCTCTGCAGTAGATGACACAGGCGTTACTTCCACTTTCACAGGATCAGTGAGCAGCATAGAAGCCAGCATCTGAATTTCCGGTGGCATGGTTGCCGAGAAGAATAATGTTTGACGTTTTGCAGGAAGTTTTGAAATGATGCGTTTCACATCATGTACAAAACCCATATCCAGCATACGGTCTGCTTCATCCAGCACAAAGTATTTGATGGAGTTTAAGTTGATGTGTCCTTGCTGCATCAGGTCAAGTAAACGACCGGGAGTTGCAACAATAATATCAACACCACGCTTAACGGACTGCACCTGGCTGTACTGTGGTACACCTCCAAAGATCACCTGGTAACGAAAATCGAGAAATCGGCCATAGGCTTTTATGCTTTCGCCGATCTGGATAGCCAGTTCCCTTGTGGGTGTGAGGATGAGTGTTTGCAAATGTGGTTGACGCTTGCCCGATTGTTCCAGTTCCTGCTGCATTAACTGCAATACGGGAATGGTGAATGCGGCTGTTTTTCCGGTACCGGTTTGGGCGCATCCCAGCAGATCTTTCCGTTGCAAAATGGCGGGTATGGCTTTTTCCTGGATAGGTGTGGGGCTGTTGTAGCCTTCTTTGCTCAATGCCTGTAATACAGGCTCAATGAGCTGTAATTCATTAAATAACACGTAAATAAATTTTAATTAAACAATGTGATAAGGCTATCAAAAAAAGAGATTTGATACTTTATCTGCCTTAGGTTAACACATCACATATTTGGGGAGGGTAACTACTACACAAACAGGGAGAGATAACAATAAGAGCAGCAAAGGTATTCTTTTTTCCGTCATTGCCCTCATTTATTTCCCTGGGCATAACAGTGTCGTATCTGTTCCTGCATCTTTCATCTGTCATCCATGATAAATCAGTACCTTTACAAAGTCCTCCTAAAACAACAATCCCTTTTCCTTAGTTGAGTGTGGTAATTCCGGTAACGGGGATTCTTTTATCATTAAAACAATTATTTCTATGGCCGATTCATGGAACAAAAAAGAACGAGAAAAGAAAAAACAGCAAAGCAAAAAGGAAAAGGAAGAGCGTAAGCAGGAACGCAAAGAAAGTTCAAAGTCAAATTCGCTGGAAGATATGATGGCGTATATTGATGAAAATGGAAATATTTCTTCTACCCCACCCGACCGCAGCAAAATAAGAGAAGTTAAACTTGAAGATATTGAGATAGGTGTACCCAAGCATGTACCGCTTGATGAAGCCGACCTTGTACGTACCGGTATTGTTACGTTCTTTAATGAATCAAAAGGCTATGGTTTTATTAAAGATCTTAAATCGCAGGAAAGTGTGTTTGTGCATGTGAATGGTTTAAAAGAAGCCATCAAAGAAAATAACAAAGTAAGTTTTGAAATTGAGATGACCCATAAGGGAGCGAGTGCTGTGAATGTAAAACTGACCGTTTGATTTCATTCTTTTGTATATAGAAAAAGGTATCGCTGTGCGATACCTTTTTTATTGCTGTTTGTTGAACGTTTATAAACACAATTACAAATACCAATGCCCGCCTGCCATAATATTAAAACCAACCACTTCTCCTTTTTGCGGCACGGGTCCAGTGTGCAGTATAAAGAAGTGTTGCTGCTGCAATACCACATCAAGCAACATATACGCACCACGATACTGAATGGCTTCCACAATTCCTTTTACAGATGCAATGCCATTTGTACTTACCTGTAATTGATGAGGACGAAGAAAAAGTTTTTTGCCCGAAGCAGCAGCTGTAAGATGCAGTGCTGCTGCATCCACCAAACTATAATCGCCCAGCAGGCCTGCAGCATATTCATTTGCAGGCTGCAGATAAACTTCCTGTGCTGTTCCCTGTTGTACAATCACACCGTCTTTCAGCAACAACAATGTATCGGCCCATGCCAGCAGATCGGCCGGTTCATGACTCACCATAATGCAGGTGATGCCCAGCTGATCACCTAAGTCATGGATCACCTGCTTCATGGTTTGCTTGTGTAAAAAATCAAGATTGGAAAAAGGTTCATCAAGTATCAGCAGCTTTGGAGAACCTGTTAACAAACGAGCCAACGCAATGCGTTGTTTTTCGCCACCGGAAAGCTGATGTGTTCTTCTACGCAGCAAATGCTCTACCTGGCAAACAGTATAGATCTGCATGGCCTGCTCAGGAGTGAGCTTGTTGGCCATTTCTAAAAAATCATCTACCCAATAATTATTACGTAATTCAAAATGCTGTGAGAGATAACCAATGCCTTTGTGGCCGGGAATAAGCTGATCCCAGGGGCCCAACACTTTCTCATCAAGGAAAAATGCCTCACCTGCATCGGGCTGCTCCAACCCTGCCACCATTTTCAGCAAAGTTGTTTTGCCCGAACCTGTTTCGCCTGCTATACCAATTTTCTGGAAAGCCTGCTGTGTAAAACTGATATCCTTTACTGCAACAGTATCACCTTCCTTTTTATGTAAACCCTTTACCTCTAAAAAAGCCATGCCCGAAAATAGAACATAACTGAATACAGTAAAGCATGCATTTGTACTGCTTATTCATAGAAGCGTTGTACCAGCGAATGATACACTACTTTAAATTCATCGTCTTTTTTTGCCAGCTGGTAGCTGTTATCAATGGCTTTGATATTGGGGTTCGAAAGATGGCGCTCGTTGTATGGCCTTATAAGATCTGTTTCCTGCAATGTGCGCCCACCCTCATCAATTGTTTTTGTAAACAGGCGGTAGTTAAAATGCCAGGGGTTCAGTTGATCTTCGGCACTATTTGAAAGATAGGTATCGTTGAACCCTTCAAAAATAAGTTCGCTGTTGTACTCCGGATGCTGATGCAGCAGATCGGTGATGTTGATGAATTGGTTCAGTTCAGGATCGCCGTGAATGATGCCACTGTCCCAGACAGTTTCGCCATTTAAGAAAATAACAAGCCTGTTATCAACGTGTTTTACGTTGATCCAATATTCTTTTTTCATAAAAGATGCATTAAATCGTTAAAGAAGTGTGTTGTTTAACGGATATAAAAATCCTTCATTTATCAGCATCAGATAATGACGGATGTTAGAATTTTTCCTGATTAACATCCATTTTACCAAAAAGAAAAATCTTGTTATTCCCCGAAGTAAAGATGATTATGATTGCTGCATTTGGGATTGAAATTACTATGGCAATGAGGGCATTGGTAATTACTTGCCTTGTATTCCCGGATAGTCATTTCCTGTGTGCATACACCACAGAGGATGGCCTTTGTATCAAACTCATCCTTCGGCCATACTTCTGCTTTGTGGCCGGCCGTTTCTTCATGACAATAAAAACAGGGATAGTATGTATTGCAGCATTTGAATTTGATCGCTATCACATCAAGCTGCGAATGATAATGTGTGCAGCGTGTTTGCTCATCAACGGTATTTCCTTTTACTTCCGGCATGAGCATTTATTGAGGCAACAGAACAAGTTGCTGTAAAAGTTTATCCACTACAGCCGCAGCATCATTACATAAACCAGGGTGCACGGCTGAGGTTTGTACCACTGTACTTCTTTTTGCAGTGAGCCAGCGGAAACGTTCTGCATGATCAAGCCCTGCAATAGGTCCGGCCTGTTTATCGCCTTTACTGATCTGTTCAAATGC
>NZ_CAMLGT010000150.1 GCF_946479605.1 uncultured Lacibacter sp. | reverse complement strand
AAGACAATGTTGCAACTGAATATCGAGAAGAAGAAAAAAATAAAATAACACTTGAGCTATTAGTTGAACCAAATGCAATTGATAATTTTCAAAGAGAACTTTTGACTCTTGCGGAAAAACAAGAGGGTATTGCTACTCTTTTCGGACGAGATAACTAAACCTTAAAAATCATTTTCGTTTACCTTCATCTCACATTCATCACCAATGTTTCAACAAGCTTTTGCAGCACACGCAGCCATCATTGCGGAAGACGATCCTTCTATACTTGGATTAGCAGTCGCAGGTTCCTGGCTCACACAGGAGCTGGATGAATTTTCTGATCTTGATCTTGTGCTTATTACCACCGAAAAAGTGGGTGGCGATAAAGAAAAAATGATGGGCTATGCAAACAAGTTCGGCAACCTGTTGAATGCGTTTACAGGTGAGCATGTGGGTGAACCACGTTTACTCATCTGTTTATACAATGCACCGTTATTGCATGTAGATATTAAATTCATTACTGCAGATGAATTAAAAACAAGAGTAGAGAATCCTGTGTTGTTGTTTGACAGGGACGGAAGTCTGCAGCAGATCATTGATTCAACGCATTATCATTTCCCCCACCCCGATCATCAATGGATCGAAGACCGTTTCTGGACATGGGTGCATTATGCGTTGTTGAAGATCGGTCGTGGTGAGTATATGGAGGCACACGATTTTCTTGCTTTCCTGCGCATGGTTGTGTTTGGTCCATTGCTGCATATCAAGAACAACAACTCGCCCAGAGGTGTACGTAAAGTGGAAACAACGATTGCTGAAGAAGACTTTCAACATCTGCAACAAACACTGGCAACAAATAATAAAGCATCATTGATGGCAGCATTGGAACAGTCGGTACAACTCTACCGTTCATTACGTAACGAATTATTTACCGCTGATACTGTTCTTCAACAGCAAACAGAAGAAGCCGTGATGAAGTATTTTGAAGAGATGAGGTAAGAAAACAGTTGAAAAGTTTTGGCGCTGAGAAAAGAGATGCAGAAGCAAGCGCAGAGTAATAAGCCCCCTCTGCGAAAACTCCATTTCTTCTTTCTCTGCGGTGAAAGAAACTTTCCCGCACTTGGACTGGCGCATGACTCGAAGAACACTCCGGGCATTAACTACTGCAAACCACCCGCACTCCAGTTCAATGCTGCAAATGATTGATAAAACTTCACTTTCAGTTCAAGTAATTTCTGTTTTGCTTCCAGCACTTTTGTTTCACGTGAGTTCAATAAGAACAAAGTTGTTTCGCCCAATGAAAATTTCAGTTGCTCTGCTTCAAACAGTCGCACATAATTACGATACGCATTTTCGTAAATGCTGATCTGCTTTTGCAGGTTCAGCACTTCGTTGTAATGAAAACGGACTTTGTTCTCCAAGTTCAGTTCAGTGAAGCTCCGGTCAAGTTCGGTTGCTTTAATTTTAATTCGTGCAGCACGGTAATCACCAATACCACTCCGGTTCGGAATCGGAATAACAGCATTCAAACCAAACTTGTAATTATTCTCAAAGAAATTAGCATTGAATGAATTGGTCACATTATACCCTTTCTGCAAAAAATTGTATTTCAGATCAAGCTTGGGCAACAGGTTCTGAAACTTCAATCTTCGTTCCACTTCCAATGATTGTAATTTAAAATCGATCTGTTGCAGCTTCGGATGATTGGTTACTGTTTGCGTGAGCCAGTTACTGAGTTGATCAACTTTAAAGTTCGTGAATGATTGTGCGGTCCATACGGTATCAGGTATCACAAGTTCACTTAAATAAACCGGTTTGTTTCCCAACCATAAAAACGTTGACAGTTCCAATGTTGACTTTCTGAATTTCAGCCAGGCTTCTTCACGCTGCTGTTGAAAGTTTTGCAACTGTGCCAGCGCTTCGGTGGTATCAACTGCTGCACGGTCGCCCTGCTGAAAAGATATACGCACCAGTTCATATCTTGCTTCATTCAAAAAGATCGTTGTATCAAGTACCATCAGCAATTGATAATCTCTTGCCCAGCTCCAGTAAGCTTTGTATGCATCAAACAACAAATCGTTGATCACAGTACGCCGTTCAAATTCCGATTGTTGTGTGAAAAGTTTTCCCTGTTGCAACGCTGCACGACGTTTATCCAATACCAGATCTTTTAACAACGGTAAACTGATGCCGGCATAACTGGAGCGGCTGGCCGATACTTCCGGGTTAATGAAATCACCGAAATTATTTTCAAGTCCTGCATACAGCTCCACACCAAACCATGTGGGAATGCCTAACTCTACGTTAGTATAATTGTAATAATTTTTTCCATCAAATGTTTTTTGATCATTGTTCAAAAAAACAACGGGATCAAAATTTCCACGGATGGAAAGCAGTTGTGCCCTTGCAGCATCAACTAAGAAACCGGCTTGTTTTGCAACAGGGTGATGTTGTTTTACAATCGCAATAAATTCGTCTTCTGCCAGCACACGCACAGTATCCTGGGCATGCAATGCCTTGCATGCTGACAAACACAAAATCAATAAACTCAAAATTCCTTTCTTCATCACGTATGTTGGCCGTTTGTTATCACTTAGTTTTTTCTTTTTCTCCTTTGCCGTTTGCTGTTGTTTGCGGACGATAATAATCCGGCGGGAAACCATTGATCTGCCGCCACAATTCATACCAAACTGATACATCTTTCAGCAATGTAAAATTTACAGCACCTGTGCCAAGTTTCATATTCTTTGGCCATGGCCGCTCGTTCTTATCTTCTGCAACAAGCACACGAAACATACCGTTGCTGCTGAGGTTTGATTCGATCGCTACAATTTCACCACCGTAGGTTCCATACGATGCCTTTGGCCATCCACTGAAAACAATTGCGGGAAATCCATCGAACATGAAACGTGTTTTTTGTCCAATGGTGAGCAACTGCAGATCCATCGGTTTCACCCACACTTCAACAGCCAGTTGATATTGCTTCGGTACAATTTCAACGATCATATCGCCTTCCTTCAGCATTTCATTGATGCCGGCTTTCATTGCTTTGATCACCTGCCCGTCTTGTGGTGCCAACACAAAATATTGTCCATTTCTTATTCTGTAGTTATCATATTGGTTTTGCAGCTTCGCTACTTTTCCCTGCCCGGTTGCAATTTGTGATTGTGATTGAAAACGATCGCCTGATGCTTTTGCAATTTTCTCTGCATATTCCTGAACAGCTGCACTTCGTTCCAATTGAAGAATCAGCAGATCCTGTTTACTGTTGTTGAAATCGTTTTGCGCACCAATCATTTTTGCATTCACATTTTGGTGCAACACTTTGCGTCGTTCAAATTCAGTTAATGGAATAACACCCTGCTCATACATTTTTGTTGCGCCTTCTAACTGACGGTCAGCTACCGTCATTTCATTGATAGCAGCATTCACTTTCATACTATCACTCTGCACTTTCCGTTTTGTTTGAATGAGTTTGTTATCAATCGAACTGAGCTTTAATTCCCGTTCATTTTCCAGTGCTGCAATTTGCTGATCAGTAGTTGCCACTTTCCCTTGATAATAATCAATGGTCATTTGTTCAGCACTCAGTTGCTGTTCTGTACGCTGCAAGAGATTGGGGTCGAGGTAATCATCTTTGATCTCTGCCAATTGCACAATGGTGTCTCCTTTTTTTACAAAGTCGCCTTCCTTTACCCACCACTTTACAATACGGCCGGCAATAATATTGTTCACCTGCTGCGGCCGCTGCTCCTGGCGGAGTGTGGTAACAGTTCCATTACTACGGATGTTTTGAGTCCATGGCAAAAACAAGATCACAATTACAATTCCGATAATAAAATAAAAGTATTTACGAATGCGGCTGCTCTTATGCTGCCGGTAAATTTCGTTGAACGATTGCAGCTGCTTTCCTGCTTTCTGCTGTATATCGGGTGTAAGAATCTGAAACGACATGGCTTGTACTTAATGTTATGAATGGGGTTGTTCTTCCCGTACCACTTTTCCATTGTGCATATAAAATATGCGGTTGCATTTTTTTGCAAAAGAATCATCGTTTGTAATCACCACAACAGTTGTAGCAGGGATTTCATAAAACAGGTATTGTTCTATTTTCCGGCGGCATTCAAGATCCAATCCCAGCCATGGTTCTTCCAGCAATAATAATTTTGGACTTGACACCAATGCCCTTAACAGGAGCACTTTTCGGATAACGGCACTGGATAAGCGATTTCCGGTTGCGTCAATTTGCGTATCAAATCCTTTTTTGAGTGATGCAATGAATTCACTGATGCCCAACTTTGCTGCCAGTGCATTGATTTGTGAAGGAGTGATATTCGTATCGCCCAGGGTAATGTTTTCATACAAACTGCCTTGAAAAATTTCCTGCTGATTAAACAGGATGCCCGTTTCAGAACGTAACAACGCAGGATTGTAATTGCCGATCGGTATCTCATTGAGCAGAATATTTCCCTCGAAATCAGAATAGGCACCGGTGAGCAATTTCAGTACGGTTGATTTTCCCGAACCTTCGCCACCTTTGATACATACTTTTTCCCCTGCACCAATAGTTAATGACAGCTGATGAAGAATGGGCCGTTGATCATTATAGCTGAAGCTGAGATCGTTTACTGAAACAGCAACTCCGCCTGCATTCTGATCAAGACCCAATGTGCCTTCCGGTTCAAGCGGCTTGTCTATTACCTTTCCTAATTTTTCAACAGCGGTTAAAATATCATAGATCTTATCCAAACTGCGGATGAGTTTTTCTACCGAAGCCAATACAAGCAATATCACAATTTCAGCAGCAGCAAACTGACCCACATTTATTTCATTGCTTACGAGCAGTACTGCACCCACAATTAACATCCCTGCTGTAATCAGAATTTTAAACCCGATCAACGACCAGTACTGCAACAGTAACACACGAAAATGACTGGTGCGTGCATGAAGATACTTTGTAACCAGCTTATCCGTTTTATCTACCGGCAACGATGATCCACGTGAAAACTGAAAGGATTTTAATACACGTGCAATTTCTTCCAGCCATCCGGCCACTTCGTACTTGTATTCGCTTTCATCGAGGCTTGTAGAAAGCCCCCTGGCGTATGTTATACGGATAATTAAAAACAGGATCAATAAAACCAGTAAGCTGAAAACAATAAACACATTGGCATAAAGCGATAGCAAGATCAAACCAAATACAACCTGTATCAATGCTGCAGGAATGTCGAGCAACAGCCGGCTGAGACTTTTTTCAAGATTGATGGTATCAAAAAAACGGTTGACAAATTCGGGAAGGTAGTATTGATCGATTTTTTTAAGATCAAGACGGGGAATACGCCATGCAAATTCAAATGAATAACGGGTAAAGATCCGCTGCTGAATTTTTTCAATGATTTTCATTTGATTTACCTGCAGCAAACCAGTCAGGAAAACACTGATCACCACCAGCACAATCAGAACAATAATTGAAGTAGATAAACGGCCGGCAAGCACAAAATTAATAATGGCCTGTATGCCCAGCGGCATGGCCAGTTGCAATACACCCGCAAGGATTGCATAAAAATAAATTGCGCCAATCTCCTTTCGCTCCAGGTTCAATACCTGCAATAAGCGTTGCAGCGGACGTTTCAGGTCGTTTGCTGCCTTGTAATTTGCCATTACTTTGACCGTTATGTTAAAGAAAGTTGCTAAATGAATCCTGTTCTTTTGAACAGATTTTATTTCGTTTGCAAAACAACAGCATTTCGCCAAATTTGTTTGCTGATTTTGCTTTTTTTAACAACTAACAGGTATCAACACTCGGGCAATGCAATAGGGATGTTAATTGCCAATCCACCTTCGGCAGTTTCCTTGTACTTGTGGTTCATATCTTTTGCAGTATCCCACATGGTTTTCACCACTGCATCTAAGGACACTTTTGCAAAATCAGGTGTGCTTTGTAGTGCCAATTGCGATGCAGTGATGGCTTTGATGGCGCCCATGGTATTCCGTTCAATGCAAGGCACCTGCACCAATCCTGCAATCGGATCGCAGGTTAAACCAAGATGGTGTTCCATAGCAATTTCACCCGCCATTAATACCTGCTTTTGCGTGCCGCCCATGCATTCTGTTAATGCGGCGGCTGCCATTGCGCTTGATACACCTATCTCAGCCTGGCATCCACCCATGGCGGCAGATATGGTAGAACCTTTTTTAAAGATGCTGCCAATTTCAGAGGCCGTTAATAAAAAGCGGATGATCTTTTCTTCGTCAGCAGCATCACAAAAACAAACATAATACATCAGCACTGCAGGTATTACACCGGCAGCACCGTTTGTTGGTGCTGTTACCACACGACCGAACGATGCATTCTCTTCGTTCACAGCCAATGCAAAACAGCTTACCCAGTCGAGTGTATATTTAAAATCATTTCCTCCTTCCCGTATTGCCTCTAACCACTCGCTGTAATTCCTGTATGGCTTTTGCTTTAACAGTTTTTTATTTAAGCCAGCGCCACGTCGTTTTACATTTAAACCGCCCGGCAGGTAACCTTCAGCATGGCATCCTCTGAAAATACATTCATGCATTACCCGCCAGATGTTGAGTATACCTTGTTTTGTTTCTTCTTCACTACGCCAGGCGTTTTCATTTTCCATCACAATCTCACTTATACTCATGCCGGTTTTCATACACCAGTGTAACAGGTCTTTCGCCGTATCTACCGGAAATGATAATTGCACCTGTGCATGGCCGGTAGTTTCTTCATTTTCTTTTACCACAAAACCGCCGCCAATGGAATAATAGGTTTCTGCTACCGATTCTCCGTTATGAAAAGAGGCAAGGAATGTAACAGCATTGGGATGAAACGGTAAACTTTCCGTCATCAGAAACTCAATATCTTCTCTTGGATCAAATTGTATCTCATGTTTTCCGCCAAGCAAAATTTCCTTCATGGCAGCAATGTCGTTGATCTTGCTGTCTATTGCGTTTACATCAAATGTTACCGGATCATCACCACACAACCCAAGCTGCACGGCTACATCGGTACCATGCCCTTTCCCGGTTTTTGCCAATGAACCATACAACAATACACGAACAGTTGCCACTTCTTCAAGCGGTTGTTTTGTTTGCAGCGATTGTACAAAACGTTGTGCAGCACGCCATGGCCCCAGTGTATGACTGCTGGATGGACCAACGCCAATCTTAAACATATCGAAAACGGAAATAGGTTCGTAAGGCAAGGCTGATAATTTTTACAAATGTAAGTAAACAAAAATCCCGGCTACAAATAGCAACCGGGACTTTATCCAAATTAATTATACCGAATGATGATTTTAATAACCGTAAACAGACACAAGTTCGATATCGAAAATCAACATTGCATTTTTGGGAATTACATAAATACCGGTGTTGGGATTAAACGAGCCATACTCACCATACCCCAGTGCCGGAGGAATATACAACCTGATCTTTCCTCCTTCCCCAATCAAAGGCAAACTGCGGTTCCAGCCTTCAATCACAGTACCTAACGTAAACGAAGCACTTGCCCCACTTTGTGTTTGGTCAAAGATTGTTCCGTTTGTAAGCTTACCCGTATATTTTACAACGACAGTACTGCACAAAGCTGGCTTATTGGTGTTACCCTGCGCATCTATTACATAATACATACCTGTGCTGCCAAGTTCAGCAGCTCCTGTAATATTGTTTGCAGAAATATAATCTGTTACCATTGTTTCTTCCTGTGCAGAAGCGTTGGTGTTTTCTGCTTCATAAGGACAACCTTCGTCTTTTTTCTTACAAGCTGTTAATACTGCAACAGCCATCAATAACCCAAACACATACTTCATAATACTTTGTTTTGTTTCGTTCACTATTTAGTTATCAGTTCTTTTCTGTGACAATCATTTCTGCTCCGGCGTTGCCTCCTGTTCTGATTTTTTCAGTAATTCGCTATACCGCTGTTCGTTCATTTCCCATTTAAACCGCATTTTAAAAATGGCATAAAAGACCACGATGAGCAATACAGCAATGAGCACAATGGTTAGCTGGGAGCCCGATACATACGTCATACTCTTATACCAGCCACGGAACATTACACTTAACAAAATGGGAACGCCAAACGCAAGGCCCAATGGTAATCCCACCGCTAATTGCTTCACCAGTTTTTTCTCCTTGTTCCGGTTCTTGCTCCACCACTCTACAAATTCCTTATCCTGTGCAGAAAGCATTCAATTCGTTTTTGCAAATGTAGGCAAGTGAAGCCAGCCAGCTTGTTTATTTAACGAAGAATTGCGGGTTGCTTCGGCAGGGGTTTACCCTTACCGGTTACCGGTTCCAAAAAACTCAATCAACTCATTTCTATGATAAAACAAGCTTTTTAAGTATGTTTGAAAAAAATTATCCGTGAAAATCCAGGAATTACTATCCCAGTTTTTGTATAAGGAGAAAACACTTACTCTTCCAGGTCTTGGTCGTTTCGATCTTGATCCCTCCGTAAATGTATATGAACTGAAAGAAGAAGGATGGCCTGAAGGCACCATTTCTTTTACCATGAACCGCAATGCAGTGGTACCCGATGATTTGCTGCAATTCCTGATGCAGCAAACCGGTAAAATGAAACCGCTTGCCATGAGCGATCTTGAATCGTATGTAAACAACGGGTTACAACTCATCAATATCGGCAAGCCTTTTCCGCTGAAGGGCATTGGCTCTATTATGAAAGCCAAAGACAACCTGCTCACCTTTGAACAGGGAAGCCCTGTTTTGGAAAAAATTGATTCCATCAATACCGATCATGTGCGTGACCGTACAGTACTGGCTGAAGGTGAAACAGAGATCGATTTTTCACACGAAGAAAGGAAGAGTTCCAAAAAGCCGATCATCATCAGTGGAATAATCATTGCCCTTGCATTAATTGGATGGGCTGTTTGGCAGGCCTTTCCTAAAAAGCAAACAACAACTGCAGATAATGAAAATACCGAACAGGTTGTTGCTGCAGACACCCCACTTATTCAGCAGCCCGACAGTTCAACGCTTATAAAAGATACACCACAAGTTGCCATTCAACCTTCGGCAATACTTGATACTACTTCGTTTAAACTGATTGTTGAAACATTGTCTTCAAAAGCAAAAGCAGATGCACGTATTGCGTTTCATAAAGGCAGAGAAAGGGAGTTACGGCTGGAAATGAAAGACAGTACAAACTACCAGCTTATTTTACATGTTGCAAGACCTTTGCGTGATACAGCCTTTGTAAAAGATTCGTTGTTTAAGTATTACGGCATTAAAGCGAAAGTATTTTAACTATGTTAGCCGGACAGCGGAAAGCAGTTATCGCCTGGTATGTGTATGCCATTGTGGTAATACTTGATCTGGCCACGCCCAGCCCAGTCCGGCAGCAGCGTGGACGATGAGCGTGACGATGAAGA
>NZ_CAMLGT010000149.1 GCF_946479605.1 uncultured Lacibacter sp. | reverse complement strand
TAATATGCAATATCTGTAATACGTGAACTAAGAAGTTTCTTTGTTGAATCATAAGACCTAAGAGATCCATTCGTGTACCGCCATAGCCCAAAATGATTTCCGATCAGAATATTCCCGTCATTCTCCAAAAATAATTTTGAAGTCCTGAAGCTTTCTTTTTCGATATAATAATTAGAGGGAATTCTGAATTCTTCATGTTTATATTCAAATACTGCCGATGCCATACCACTGTATAAGACACTGTCTTTAACAATAAAATTTGAATTATTTGGAATCTGAAAATATGTTACAGGATTGGGTTTGGATACAGAATACGCCTGCCACATTTTCGAATCAAACCAACCAATCGACCCTCCTACCAGTATGAGACCCGGCCTGACCTCATGAAAAGAAACAATATTCTTCAAGTTCAATTGCTTTTCCTGAAACAAAAACGGCTGCTTAAACCTAAACAGTTCTCCTCCTTGTGTACCAGCCAAAATTGAAGTATCACTTAGCCTATAAACAATATTGAATCGCTTGTCTATAATTTTCGCATCTTTTGAAAGATGTTTAATCTTAAAATAATTTAGATAATACAACCCGTTTGTATGCGAAGTAAGCCACAGCCCACCCTCATAATCCTTTTCAATAGAGGTAATATATACTCCATCAAGATATTTTTCAATTATGTCGCCTTTATAATTAATAATTATTACTCCTTTGTCAGTTGCTAAAAAATAATTCCCATTAACTTCTTCAACATCATCTATTGTATAGGACGTCGAAATAAAATGGTATTTTTCTTTTGATCCGATCAGGCAATAGCCTTCTTTTGTATACAAAATCAACCTGCCATCAGAAAGCTTTTTTATCCTGCACCTTTCATGTTGTATTAGTTTAGGCAAACGGACAAACATTTTTTTCTTGCCGATTGAAATATCGAATTCACTGATGCTATCATGAACAACAACTCTTATCCCTTGAAACTTTTCCGGGAATGTGACAACCCTTACAAAAAAATCAGATTCTCCACTTTCAAAAGCCGCAAATTTTGCTACAGAATTAACTTCGGCTTGTCTGCTCAACTCCCCTCTGTCTGTAACTGTTATGTAATATGGTCCTGAAGACGACGCATGTACCATGTCACTACTATCTACATGGATTGTTTGTATAATCCCTGGCTTGACCGCATTCACCAATCTATCATTCCATTTGTAATGATGAAACTTCCCGTTTTCATAATAAAACAACCGTCCTGAAAAAGTATAGACCCACACCCGTTTCTTCCAGTCTTCATACAAACCCATGATGGAATTATCCGGAAGATTAAACGTTTCAAACCGGTAACCATTATATCTTGTTACACCATGGTCGGTTGCAAACCACATGTAATTAGAAGCATCACGCAGCACCTGGTAGGTTTCAGAACTTGGCAACCCATCTGAAGGGGTGTAATTTTTGAATTGATACCGCAGTTCCTGCGCACAAAGCGTACCTGCTGTCACTAAAAAAAGCTGTAAACAAATAAAACTTCGTATGTAATGCAAGCAGATAAGAGGCATCTTTAAAAATAAACATTATGCAGTTAAAAAATCAAGAAACCGCTGCATACCTTTTCGCTTATCATCATCAAGTTTATACGAGATGTTATGGGTGTAGTATTTCTTCAGATCGTAAACAGGATATTTTTGTGCCTCAGCAATTTCATCAATAAATGCAAAGCCTGCTGCATTCGCTGCATTAAACTGCTCTATCCATTCTTTGCTCATGGGCTTTGTACTCACCCATACTGCAAACACAAACGGCAAACCTGTCATTGAACGCCATTCAGTAGCCAGATCGTATATATATGTTGATAGACGACGTTGCTCCAAAGCCCTGTCGCCAATAACCACGGCTCCTGTTGTGCCTTCAATTTTGGTGCGATAACTCTCATCACGTGCATCGATCAGTTGTGGTGAAATACCCCAAAACTCTCTCATCAGCACTTTTGCCAACGCTACCGAAGTGCGGCTTTGGTAATCAAGATAAACAGTTGTGAGCTGATCAACCGGCACCTCGCTGAAAAGACATACAGAAGCTACCTCATACTCCGCACCAATACAATAATCGCTCACAATATGATACTCCTGCAATTCCCTCAAAAAACCAACCGGCACCAATGCAACATCCACATCACCGTTTTTCAGCATTTGAGCCACTTTTGCCGGGTAATCAGGCACCAGCTCATGTTCCTGCAGAAACGCCTCGTTCTGCATACCATACATCATTGGTCTGGTGTTCAAATAACTCACAGCTCCAATTTTAATCTTATGCTTTTCGCTCATGATTTCCTTTAAATAAATTTGCCGGTCAATAACGGCAAATAAACCGCCAACAGGGGTTTTGTTATGCCGGTATTCTTCAATTCATTTACTTTTGCGCTGCAAAGAAACATAAATTAATGCAGTTGCAATGTTTCGGGTTTAAAGTTTAAGGTTTGCAGAAACCGCCCCTTCATGCACATCACAACATTAAACATCAAACATTAAACGTTAAACTTATTTCTTCATGGAACTTCAACATCTTACAGCCATTTCACCGGTCGATGGGCGCTATCGTAACCAATTACATCAGCTTGACGCTTATTTCTCTGAGTTTGCACTTATCCGTTACCGTGTACTGGTAGAAATTGAATATTTCCTTTTCCTGGCCGAAAAGAAATTCTTTAAGCTTAGTGCAAAAGAACAACAGGCTTTGAAAGAGATTGTCAGCAATTTTTCTGTTGCACAGGCTGCTGAAATCAAAAACCTTGAAAGCATTACCAACCATGATGTAAAAGCTGTTGAATATTTCCTGAAACGTGAACTGGAAGCATTGAAACTTGACCATTTGAAAGAGTGGATTCATTTTGGCCTCACATCGCAGGACATTAACAATACCTCCATTCCTCTTTCCTGGAAAGAAGCATTGGAAAACGAATATTTGCCTGCTATCTCAACACTTATTCTGAAATTGAGGGGTTTTGCGAAAGAATGGAAAAATATTCCCTTGCTGGCACGCACACACGGGCAAGCTGCATCGCCCACACGTTTAGGTAAAGAGATCATGGTATTTGTTGAACGCCTGGAAACACAGTTGCAGCAATTATCTGCATTACCAACATCGGCAAAATTTGGCGGTGCAACCGGAAATTTTAATGCACACTATGTTGCATTTCCTAACAAAGACTGGGTAAAGTTTGGTAACGAGTTTGTAGAAACAAAACTTGGCCTGCAACGTCAGCAATACACTACACAGATTGAGCATTACGATAATCTTGCAGCGCAGATGGATGGCATCAAACGCATCAACACCATTCTTGTTGACCTTTGCCGTGATATATGGACATATGTATCAATGGATTATTTCAAACAAAAAATAAAGAAAGGTGAAGTGGGCAGCAGTGCTATGCCGCACAAAGTAAATCCCATTGATTTTGAAAACGCAGAAGGTAATCTTGGTATTGCCAATGCATTACTTGAACATCTGTCGGCTAAACTGCCCATATCAAGATTACAGCGTGACCTCACTGACTCAACTGTATTACGTAATCTTGGTGTTCCTTTTGCACATGCTGTTCTTTCGTTGAAATCAATTGACAAAGGTTTGAACAAACTGTTGCTGAACGAAGACAAGATCAGGCAGGACCTTGAAAACAATTGGGCAGTAGTGGCAGAAGCGATTCAAACCATTCTCCGCAGAGAAAACTATCCAAATCCTTACGAGGCATTGAAAGAACTGACAAGAGGAAATGCAGCCATTACTGAAAAAACAATGAAAGCATTTATTAAAGGTTTGAAAGTAAGTGCTGATGTAAAGAAAGAATTAAGCGCCATTACTCCTTACAATTATACTGGCGTTAATCCAAAATATTAAGAAGATACAAGGTATAAGATTCACGGCACAAGGCTCAAGTTGAAAACCTTGTGCCTTGTTTTTTTGATCCTTGTGCCTTGGTTAACTGATGTCTTCTAAAAAGAAATACTCCGGCGCTTTGTACTTATGCAGCCTGATGCTGAGTATATCGTACTGAATTCTTTTCCATACAGGATACTGATGCAGAAATTCTTCGCCTGCATTCATTAACCGTTCTAACTTTTTAGCAGTTACCGCTTGTTCAGGATGACCGTAAGTATCAGTTGTCCGGGTTTTTACTTCAACAAAATGCAGCACATTGTCTTTTGACGCCACAACATCCAGCTCAAAATAAGAGTGTTTCCAGTTACGGTGCAAAATGCTGAAGCCATGCATTTCCAACCATGCAACAGCCAGCTCCTCTCCTTTTCCGCCTGTTTCAAGATGTTTGGCCATGCAGCTAAAATAATTGTTTCATGCTTATCCACATACCGTGAAAAAGCCGCTAAAAATATGAACGGTTGGCAGTTCTTTTTGGCTATTTTTGCGACTCAAACCTGAATTATGAAGCTGAATAAAACATTCATTTTTACATTGATTGCTCTTGTGGTGGTAGCAGCGCTGTACCGCATTTTACCAAACCGTCCCTTTGGCTTTGCTCCGCAAATTGCTATTGCATTGTTTGCCGGTTCTGTCATCAAAGACAAAAAATATGCATTTGCATTGCCCATTCTGAGCATGTTCATCAGCGATGCTTTGTACCAGGTATTGTATAGTGCAGGCCTCAGCAGCATTAAAGGTTTTTATGGTGGCCAGTTTACAAACTACATCCTGTTTGCAGGATTAACTGTAATTGGCTTCTTCATCAACAAGAGCAAAGTTTGGCAGGTGGGTTTAGGTGCTGTAGCAGGACCAACTGTTTACTTTTTCATCAGCAACTTTTTAGTATGGCTTGGTGGCGGTGGTTATGCTCATCCAAAAACAATGGAAGGTTTGATGCTTACATTAACAGATGGTATTCCATTTTACACGGCCAGCATTTATGCAACAATTGTGTTTTGCACCATGTTCTTTGGTACTTATGCATTACTGAATCAGAAAGCTGCAAAAACAGCTCATTAATCCTGAGCGAAGTTGAGTCCTGAGCGAAGCCGAAGGATGATTCATAAGTATCGGGCGTAGTCGAGATACGATAAACAAAAAGCCCAAAATATTTAAAGCCCCGAACCCGGGGCTTTTGTTTTTTATTTTAACGTCTGACGGCCTAAGGGCCGCACCGACGAAACCCTCACACCTGGAACACCCCCACTTTTAATTCATCAATATCCGGATTATGATTGGCAGCTGCAATCCCTTCACTGATCACTTTACGTGTTTCAACAGGGTCAATAATTTCGTCTACCCATAACCGTGCCGCTGCATAGTAAGGCGTTGTTTGTGCATCGTAACGGCCTTTTATTTCATCCAGCAATTTCTTTTCATCTTCCGTACTTACCTCTTTGCCTTTTGCTTTCATAGCAGCCACCTGTATCTGCAACAATGTTTTTGCTGCCTGATCTCCACCCATCACAGCAATTTTTGCAGTAGGCCATGCATAAATAAAGCGTGGATCATAAGCTTTGCCGCACATGGCATAGTTACCGGCGCCATAGGAGTTACCAATAACAATCGTGATTTTCGGCACCACACTGTTGGCAACAGCATTCACCATTTTTGCTCCGTCTTTTATGATGCCGCTGTGTTCGCTTCGACTGCCTACCATAAACCCGGTTACATCCTGCAGAAATACCAATGGTATTTTCTTTTGATTACAGTTGAGAATAAAACGGGCAGCTTTATCGGCACTGTCATTATAGATCACACCACCTAACTGCATTTCGTTTTTCTTGTTCTTTACAATGGTGCGTTGATTGGCCACAATGCCAACAGCCCAGCCATCAATACGTGCATAGCCACAGAGAATGGTTTTACCGTAATCTTGTTTGAATTGATCGAAGTCGCTGTCGTCCACAATACGCTCAATGATCTCCAGCATATCATAAGGTTTCCCATCAGCAGGAAATAAACCATACAGCTCTTCCACATTCTTCTTAGGAGGTTTTGGAGCTACACGATCAAACCCGGCTTTCTTTTTCTCACCGAGCTTGCTCATCAGTTTCTTCACTTCATCCAAACACTCTTGTTCTGTTTTAAATTTATAATCAGCAATACCACTCAACTCGGTATGCGTAACTGCTCCGCCCAATGTTTCTGCATCAATATCTTCACCAATGGCTGCTTTCACCAAATAAGGCCCTGCTAAAAAGATCGAACCATTACCTTCCACCATCAACGTTTCATCACTCATAATAGGTAGATAAGCACCGCCTGCAACGCATGCGCCCATTACTGCCGCAATTTGTGTAATGCCCATTGCACTCATGCGTGCATTGTTGCGGAAGATGCGGCCAAAATGTTCTTTATCGGGAAAAATTTCATCCTGCATGGGAAGGAATACACCGGCACTGTCAACCAGGTAAATAACCGGCAACCGGTTTTCCATGGCTATTTCCTGTAGTCTCAGATTTTTTTTACCACTGATGGGAAACCATGCCCCGGCTTTTACTGTTTGATCATTTGCTACGATCACACACTGCCGGCCACTTACATAACCGATGCCTGCAACTGTTCCACCTGCCGGGCACCCACCCTGCTCTGCATACATATCATAACCTGCAAAAGCACCGATCTCCACAAAAGGCTTATCTGTATCCCGGAGATAGTCTATCCGTTCACGTGCGGTTAGTTTATTTCTCTCCCGTTGTTTTTCGATTGATTTTTTTCCGCCTCCTTCATAGATCTTATCCAGTCGCTTCCGCATTTCGCCCAGCGATAATTTCATCACATCCTCATTTTTGTTGAAGTGAATATCCATACAGCTAATAATTTAAACATTACAATCGTTAGTGCAAGATAAGGGCTATCAGTCAATGATTTTCTTTTGCAAAAACAGCTATATTTGCTGCCCGTTGGGGAATTAGCTCAGTTGGCTAGAGCGCTTGCATGGCATGCAAGAGGCCACCGGTTCGAATCCGGTATTCTCCACAGCTTTAAAGCCGCCTTCGGGTGGCTTTTTTAATTACCTGAATTGAGGTCTTTATTTAAAGTCTGCAGCTTTATAACTATACACTTTCCCTTTCACCGCTTTTACCTTCAGCGTTTTGTCCTTGTAACGTATGCTGTAAACACCGTTGTTCTTTGCAATGATTGAACAGGCTTGCAACATACCGTTCTTCCATACCATATTTACATCAAACCCACCTCTTGAGCACAATCCATTGATCTTTCCGGTATGCCATGCGGCTGGCAAGGCTGGTAACAATTCTGTTTCTTCTTCATTGCTTTGCAACAACATTTCTGCAAGACCGGCAGTAGCACCAAAATTTCCATCGATCTGAAACGGTGGATGGGCGCAAAACAAATTAGGATAGGTTCCGCCGCCACTCATCTTTATTCCATCTTCACCTGCAACAGGTTTTACCAACTGCTTAAACAACTGCAACGCATGTTCGCCATCGTGCAGACGTGCCCAGAAATTTATTTTCCATGCCATGCTCCAGCCTGTTCCGGCATCGCCACGTTGCAGCAATGTTTGCTTAGCAGCTTCAGCTAACGCAGGCGTTTTGTTCACCGATATTTCATCATACGGATGTAAC
The DNA here is from genome assembly GCF_946479605.1 of uncultured Lacibacter sp. The sequence continues at coordinate 1,852 of NZ_CAMLGT010000149.1, read as the reverse complement.
CCATATAAATGTGACACATGACGGTGATGTGGTTCTGCATCTTCCCAATCATGTACCCATTCATTCAAATCGCCTTTTGCTCCAATTTGATTAGGTGCTAACTGCGTAACTGTCTTCTTCAATTCATTACGCCATTGTTCATCTGTATTTAAAATGGAAGACGCTGTAATGCATGCATTGAACAACTCCCTGCATATCTGCATATCCATTGTTGGACCCATGCAGGTATTTCCAATAAAGCCATTGGGCATTTTATATGCATGCTCCGGTGAATTAGATGGCGCTGTTACCAACCATCCATATGTTGGTTCTTTAATGAGGATGGATTGTAAAAATTGTGCGGCCCCTTTCAATACAGGATAATATTGTTTTAAAAAATTGACATCTTTTGTAAAACGATAATGCTCCCAGATATGTTCACACAACCATGCACCACCTGTTAACGTTGAGCCCCACGCAGCGCCTTCACCGGGTGATGTAAAAAACCAGGGATTACTGATCACATGTGCCACCCAACCGTTTGCGTTGTAATAAGCCTTTGCTGTTTTTTGTCCGTTGTTTACCAATGAAGAAGTGAAACGATGAACAGGCTCCGCCAACGAACTTAAATTAGTAAGTTCAGATGGCCAGTAATTCATTTGAATATTTATGTTGAGATGATAATCACCGTTCCATGGTGTTTGGTATTCCACAGCCCACAATCCCTGAAGATTCGCTGGCAATAAACCCGGACGTGAAGAACTGATGAGCAAATACCTTCCGTAGTTGAAATACAAAACAGGAAGCTGCAGATCCTCATCACCTTTATTGTAGTTGATTAACCGCTGATTAGTAGTTAATACTGCAGCAGGTTTTGTATCGGGCATCGTCCATCTGCACCGATTAAATAATTGCTGATATGCTGCCGTACTTTTTTGTTTTGCAGCAGTGTATGAAACCAGCTTTGATTTTTCGATATAGCGAAAAACTTTTTCAAAAATATCAACAGAAGACAAACCACCTGTTGCATGATCATAATTTGTAACAGATGAAATCCTGATCCAGCATTCTGTTGCGTTTTCAATCACCAGTTCATTTCCTTCCTGCCGAATGGTTCCGTCTTTGACTGTTGGCTGCGCCACAGTTACGAATTGCATGCCTTTATCCTCACCTGATGGCAACTGCCCCATCAGGGCTATTGTGTTTTTCTTTGTTTTGATCTCTGCGTTTTCTTTCCTGTAAAGCGACAGCACAATGTTGATGCTTCTTTTTTTTGTTGAAGACAAACGAACCCATGTAATATCCTGTACAAAATCTGTAAACACTTCTTCGGTAAATGTAGCTGCATTGCGGGTAAATGTTGTTGTGGCAACAGCTTTTTCAATATCCAGCACTCGGCTGTAATTAGTTACTGCAGCAGCACTGTCTTTCCAGCTAATGAACAGGTCTCCCATTGTTTGATAAGCACCATATTTGTCATTTGCACCTCTTCCATGGCCAGATCCTTTTCCTTTTGAAATGAATTTCTGCTGCAATAAGTTTTGTGCTTCCTTATTGTTACCTGCAAGTAAATAATCCTGGATGGGTTTTAAAAACCGGTATGCACTATCCGCATCAGCATCCTGTGGGCCACCACTCCATAAAGAAATTTCATTCAGCGCAATGCGTTCTTTTTTTGTATCGCCAAACATCATTGCACCAAGCCTTCCATTCCCTAATGGTAAACTTTCCGTAAAATGTGTAGCAGGAGTATTGAAACGGATCGTAACGTCATTTCGTTGCGCAAACAATTCATGCTGCAGTATCATTGACAGCAAGAGGATTACAATTTTCTTCATACAGCAAATTACAAATTGAAACAACGCAATTCAAC
>NZ_CAMLGT010000148.1 GCF_946479605.1 uncultured Lacibacter sp. | reverse complement strand
CTGAATTTGGTTCATCACAAAACAAAAATTTCGGATTGAGAACAATAGCTCGTGCAATCCCCACACGTTTTTTCATACCACCGCTGATCTCAGAAGGAAATTTAGTATTGGCACCGGTAAGGTTTACCCTTGCCAGCACTTCATTTACTTTGTCGTGTTTTTGTTTCTGGTTGAGTTTGGTAAACATATCAAGCGGGAACATGACATTCTGTTCAACCGTCATAGAATCGAACAAAGCCGAACCCTGAAACAGCATACCAATTTGCTGACGAAGCATTTTACGTTCTTCATCATTCATGGTGGTAATGCTGGCACCATCATACAATACTTCACCGCTATCAGGTTCAAACAAGCCAATGAGGCATTTCATCATCACCGTTTTACCACTGCCGCTTGCCCCAATGATGAGGTTGCATTTGCCTGTTTCAAGCGAAGCCGATACGTTGTTGATCACCGTGCGGCCTGCAAAACCTTTACTGATATTTTTTATCTCGATCATGATGTTACAACAAGAGTGCAGCCAATGCGTAGTCGGCCAATAAGATTAAAATACAACTTACAATTACCGATTTTGTACTTGCTCTTCCTATTTCCAGCGAACCACCTTCAACATGATATCCGTAATAAGCAGGAATACTGGAAATGATGAATGCGTACGTATACGTTTTGCTCAATGCAAAGAATACATTGTAAGGAATAAAATCTTCCAGCAAACCGTCATTGTAAATTTCTGGTGGAAGAATGCCTGATAAATTGCCTGCAACTTTACCACCCCAGATGCCGAGTACAGCAGCCAATACCACAAGACAGGGCACAACAATCAACGCTGCTAAAATTTTCGGCATAATTAAATACGCCTTTGTGTTGATGCCCATGATTTCTAATGCATCGATTTGTTCGCTGATGCGCATATTACCCAGCTCCGATGCAATACGGCTGCCAACAACACCCGCCAGTACAACGCAGATCAATGTGGGTGCCAGTTCAAGAATAATATTATCACGAACAATTACGGCAATAACTGTTTTGGGAATAAGCGGTGTTACGAGCTGGTAAGCTGTTTGAACGGTTGTTACCGCACCAAGAAAGATGGAGATAATTACAACAATACCAACTGAGCGGATACCGATCTCATTACACTGGTGCATTAATTCCTTCCAGTACAACCGCATATTTTCCGGCCGGGAAAACATACCCTTAATCATCAAAAGGTAACGGCCAAAGTGTGTAAAGAAGTTCATTTGGTTATAAAACGTATGATTGATGAATGAAGATACAATTGAAAAAGCAAATCCCAAGTTCAGTTTCTTTTATAAAGCTGAACCTGAGATTGCTATTGTGTTATTTAACGAATTATATCGTTTAGTTCCCAAAAGAGCACGATGCAACACAAAGAAAAATACTTGGTGAACGTTGTGTCTTTGCGGGAAAAAGTTTACATATCATGACTCACTTTGCGGAAGCGTTTCCACCAGGGTGATTTTCTGATCTCTTCTTCTGCATTTGCCTGTCCTTTCATTTGTGCATCCACAACGGAAATAAGCACCATGTTAAAAATGGAACGTACAGAGCTGCCGAGTTGCAGAATGTGCACAGATTTTTTCAAACCTAAAAGAATAGGTCCGATGGCATCTGAATCGCCCACTTCCTGCAACAGGTTGTAAGCAATATTGCTGCTGGCAAGGTTCGGGAAGATGAGTACATTGGGTTCGCCACTCACCAGTTCACTAAACGGATAATTCTCTTTCAGTATCTCTTTATTGAATGCCACCAATGGCTGAATATCACCCTCGCACACCAGCTTTGGATCACGTTTTTTTACAATGGCTCTTGCATTGGCCACCAGCTTCGCTTCAGGACTGTCGCTGCTGCCAAAGTTGGAATAGCTGAGCATGGCCACACGTGGTGTAATACCAAATGCTTTTACTTCTTTCGATACCAGCAATGTAATATCGGCTAATTCTTCAGCGCTTGGGTTAAAGTTTACGGTGGCATCAGCAAGGAATAATGGTCCACGCTTGGTGAGCATAATGTACATGCCGGCAATTTTGCATACATCTTCATCTTTTCCAATGATCTGCAATGCAGGACGAATGGTGTCGGAATATTTTCTGCTTAAACCGCTGATCAATGCATCTGCTTCACCTGTTTCTACCATCATACAACCAAAGTGTGTACGTTCTTTCATGGCTTTCACTGCTTCGTAACGGTTTAAACCTTTGCGTTGGCGTTTCTGGAAAAACAGTTCACCAAATTTCTGACGCATGGCTTCGGTTTCTTTGTCCTTACTTTTTGGATCAAGTACAGGAATACCATCAAGGTCAATACCGTTTACTTCGGCCATGTCGTTGATGTTGTTTACATCACCCAATAAAATCGGGTAAGCCACGCCTTCTTCAAACGCCATTTGAGCAGCCTTCAGCACTTTTACATTTTCTGCATCGGCAAACACCACACGGCGTGGATCTTTACGTGCCTTGCTGCCAATAGCACGCAACAACTGGTTATCGATACCCAGGCGTTTGTTGAGTTGTTCTTCGTACGCATCCCAATCGGTAATCACGTGTTGTGCCACACCACTTGCAATAGCTGCTTTTGCAACAGCAGGTGCTACATAACTTAATAAACGTGGATCGAGCGGCTTAGGGATAATATAGCTTGGACCAAACGAAATATTTTTTTCGTTGTACGCCATATTTACAATATCGGGCACTGTTGTTTTAGTTAACTCAGCCAATGCTTTTACAGCAGCCAGTTTCATTTCTTCGTTGATCTTGGTAGCACGCACATCCAACGCACCACGGAAGATGTAAGGGAAGCCCAATACATTGTTGATCTGGTTGGGATAATCGCTGCGGCCTGTACCCATGATCACATCTTTTCGTGCTTCAGTTGCATCTTCATACGTGATCTCAGGATCGGGATTGGCCATAGCGAACACAATCGGGTTTTTCGCCATGCTCTTCACCATTTCTTTCGATACGGTATTGCCTTTACTTAAACCAATGAACACATCAGCATTCTTCATGCCTTCTTCCAGTGTCATCGGTTTACTTTTGATCACAAATTCTTTTTTCTGATCGTCGAGGTCGGTACGTTCGTCCTGGATAAGACCTTTGCTGTCGAATACTTTTATATTTTCTTTTTTTGCACCTAATGCAACATACAGTCTGATACAGGAGATGGCTGCAGCTCCTGCACCATTTACCACAATCTGTACTTTCTCAATTTTCTTTTTCTGTAATTCCAATGCATTGATGAGTGCAGCAGCGCTGATGATGGCCGTACCGTGCTGATCGTCGTGCATCAACGGAATTTTCATTTCCTCTTTCAAACGCTTTTCAATGTAAAAGCATTCAGGCGCTTTAATATCTTCGAGATTGATACCTCCGAAGGTGGGCTCAAGCGCTTTTACGATCTCCACAAACTTCTCCGGATCTTTTTCATTGATCTCGATATCGAATACATCAATGTCTGCAAAAATTTTGAAGAGTACACCTTTCCCTTCCATAACAGGTTTACCTGCTTCGGGACCAATATCGCCCAAACCAAGTACGGCTGTTCCATTGCTGATAACAGCTACCAGGTTTCCTTTGGCTGTGTATTTGTACACATCTTCGGGGTTGCGGAAAATTTCCATACAAGGCTCGGCCACACCGGGCGAATAAGCCAATGAAAGATCACGTTGGGTTTTTGCTTCTTTAGTTGGAATGACTTCAATTTTACCAGGACGGCCTTTAGCATGATACTCAAGGGCCTGCTGGCGACGCAATTGTTCTTTATTCATACGTTTCAGTTATGCAATCAATCGTTAACAATCTAATCAGAGCGGCAAGGTACGAAAAGAATGAAAAGTGGGGTGAAGAGGTGATTTTTGATATTCTTTTATATTTTCAGAAATCATTTCATACAAATCGGTTGAATAAATGCGAAAAATCTTTACAATTTTATTGTTGCTTTTTTCAAGTAGCGGTTTCTCTCAACATCAGGCAGGAGTTACTTTTTCAACTGGTATAAATGCGAAGTCAAGTAATGTTAATGGTCGTCTAACAGATAGCCGGATTCTAAGATACCCATCATTAGGAACGGCTGCCTACAAAACTTCATTTCTATATAATGCAGGAATAGTATATCGATATAAATTTCAAAAATGGCAGGCTGAAGCAAGTTTAAATTATCAACAAAATAATGTTCGTACAGATTTTTCTAATTTTCATAGTTCTGTTTTGTTGCGGGTTAATACTGTTCATCCTTCAGTTGCAATTATTCGGGATATTGTCGATAGCAAAAAGTTTGGGTTATCAGCAAAGCTGGGAGTAAATACAGGATTCACCTTAGCAAAACGAACAAGCAGTTTTGAAAACTACCAATTTGAATTTGTAAATCCTGATACTGCTATTAGTCGAGAAATAATAGGTATAAACGCCAATCGTCCATCAGTTCGGTTTGCGGGGGTATTTTCCTTGCAGGCAGCAATCCCTCTTTCAAAAACTTTAGCGATTGAATTTGGTGCAGGAGTGTACAATGAGTTTAATAAGCCGAATAAGCTGTATCACTATGAGTATATCTACAACACAAATCCACAATCAGAATGGGAGTTAGGTTTAGAAAGTGATCGATACAATGAACGCTATTTGTTTTTGCAATTGTCAGTATTTAAAAAAATCGGGACTAAGTAGTCCCGATTTTCTATGCTGTAATATTCTTTAACAGATCTTCAAAGCTTTCTCTTTTACGGATCAATATTGCTTCACCATCTTTTACCAGTACTTCTGCCGGACGGTAACGTGAATTATAATTGCTGCTCATTTCATAGCCATAAGCACCTGCATTGTGTATGCAGAGAATATCGCCCTCTTTTATTTCGGGCAACATGCGGTCGCTGGCAAACGTATCTGTTTCGCAGATATAACCGGTGATCATGTGTTTCTTTTCCTCACCGTTGGGGTTACTTAAATTGCTGATGTAATGATACGCATCATACATCATGGGGCGAATGAGGTGATTTAACCCGGTGTTGATGCCGGCAATGATGACATCTGCATTTCGTTTCACCACATTTACTTCAGCCAGTAAATAACCACACTCACTTACTAAAAACTTACCCGGCTCAAACCACACTTGCAATTCTTTTCCATTCGCCAATGGATGATCTGTAAATGCCTGTTTCAGCTTTTGTGCAAGCTCACCAATGTTGGTTTCTTTTTCGTGCTCCATGTATGGCACTTTAAAACCACCGCCGAGATCAATGACTTCCAGCTCAGGAAAATGCGGAATAAGATCGAACAATACTTCAATGCCTTTTACAAATACTTCAGCATCTTTTATTTCGCTGCCGGTGTGAATATGCAATGTGCGGATGAAGATGTTCTTGTTTTTTACAATTTGCTCCAGTTCGTTGATTTGTTCAACAGGAATACCAAACTTGCTTTTATTGTGACCGGTAGAAATTTTCAAGTTGCCACCTGCCATAATGTTTGGGCGAAGACGGATTCCAACAGGGTAACTGTGGCCGTATTTCTTTCCAAACTTTTCAAGGTTCGATAAACTGTCGATGTTGATGTGTACACCTGCTGCAACCGCTTCTTCAATTTCTGCAAACGAAATACCGTTGCTGGTGTACAATACATTTTCGGGTTTCACACCTGCATGCAAGGCCAGCTTTACTTCGTTAATGCTGCTGCAATCGATATTACAACCAAGACTGTTGATGTATTTGATCACATGCAGATTGGTCAAAGCCTTCGATGCATAAAAAATGCGTGTATCCAAAACAGAAAAACCGTTCACCAGTTTTTCGTATTGTGTTTTGATCTTGTTTGCATCATACACATAAACCGGCGTGCCGTATGTTGCTGCAATAGCTAAAAGCTGGTTGGTGGGTATTGTGGTCGTCATTGTAATTTTTGCTGGCTGCGAAATTAGTTTAAAAACAGGTTCTTGTTAAGTCTGGCCGCTTGATCTTTCCTGAAGATTTACAGAGCGGCAACGGCGGCCTGACTCTATTGTGAAACGACCATCTGTAAGCTATTCTGTAAAAGAAAAACCCCGACGTTTCGGTCGGGGTTTCTATTACGATTTTGTTTCTTCTTCGGTTGTATCCTCGTCATCTCCTTCTGCTGCATCTTCTTCACTTTCCTCATCAGCACCTTGTTCAGTTTCTTCTTCAGTAGTTTCTTCTTCTTCTTCGATTATCTCTTCTTCAACTTCACTCAGCATTTCTTCTTCTTTACTTTCTTCACTGTTCTCTTCTGCAGCTGTTTCTTCAATCACTATTTCTTGGGTATTCTCTTCTGTTATTTCAACAACGGGCTGTTCCAGTAACTCGCCATCTTCTGTTACCACCAATGTTTCATTTGTTGAAAGTTCCTGCGCTTCTTCACCTGCTACCTGTAGTGTATCACTTTGTACGGCTGTTGGGTCAATAATATCTGTTGAAATAACCTCTTTGATCTTTGGCAGATCTTCCGGCGAATTGATGCCGAAATAATCCATGAACGTACGGGAAGTGCTGTACACTAACGGATGTCCAGGCAGTTTTTCATTACGTCCAACAATCACGATCAGTTCTTTTTCCAGCAGCTTTTGTACGGCATAATCGCAGCTCACACCACGAATGGCTTCCATTTCACCTTTGGTGATGGGTTGCTTGTAGGCAATGATGGATAAGGTTTCCAACGCTGCAGTACTTAAGCGTTTCAGGAATTTATCACCGTTGATCTGTGCTACGGTTTTATGATAATCCCTTTTGGTAAGGAACTGCCAGCCACCACCGCTTTCACGCACTTCGAACGGGTAAAACTCGGCTGAGTATTTTTCTTTGATGGCTGCTATGGCTGCTTCTGTCTGGTCAAGACTTGCACGGTCTTCAATAAAGCCCAGGGCATTATTCACCAGGTCGCAAAGTTCCAGGGTAGTAAGCGGACGCTCAGCTGCAAAGATCAGCGCTTCAATATGCGGGATGATAACACTTAATTCCATCTATGTAATTAATAATTGATAATGCATAATTGATAATGCTGCCCATTATCAATTATCAATTGTGAAATTATCCATTTAATGCTGCTGCACCACTTACGATCTCGGTAAGTTCGGTAGTGATGGCTGCCTGGCGTGCACGGTTGTAGCTGATGCGGAGTGAACGCAACAACTCATTGGCGTTATCGCTTGCTTTATCCATCGCCGTCATACGGGCACCATGCTCAGAAGCACTTGCATCCAAAACAGCTTTAAATAATTGTGTATTGAGGATCTTCGGCATTAACTCGGTAATGAGTTCTTCTTTGCCCGGTTCGAAAATGAAATCAGATTTGGTCTTGGCGGCTCCTTCTTTGTTTTCCACTTTTGGAATAGGAAGGAAACGTTCCAATTTAAACTGCTGTGTAGCTGCGTTTTTAAACTGACTGTACACCAGTTCCACCACATCAAATTCGCCTTTTACAAAAGCATCCATTGCCGCAGCCGACGCTTTTTGTACGTTTTCAAACGTAAGGTTCAGGAAAATATCTTTGAAGGTATCGTTTGTTTTAAAACCGGTACGCTGCATGGCTTCGTAACCTTTTTTACCAATGCCCCAGATCTGTACATTGCCTTTGCTGTTCTGATCAGCATATTGTTCAGCAATTACCTGGCGGGCCAGCTTAACGAGGTTGGCATTGTAACCACCGCACAAACCACGGTCGCTGGTAACAAGGATAACAAGCACTTTGTTTACAGGGCGCTCAGTAGCCAGCTTCATGCTCACACTGCCATCGCTGTTGCTCACAATATTGCTCAGCATTTCCTGCAGTTTTTGAGCGTAAGGGCGCATCTGAATGATGGCATCCTGGGCTTTACGCAGTTTAGCAGCACTCACCATTTTCATTGCTTTGGTGATCTGCTGGGTGCTTTGTACACTTTTGATCCTGTTACGTACCTCTTTTAATTGTCCGGGCATCTGTTTTAAACGTTTATTTTCAGGCCGCAAAGGTAATGGAATCGGGATTACAAGTGCAATCCCCGCAGCAAATTGTGGAAAAGCTGAGGCGGGTTTATCAGCAGGGCTATCTACCTGCTTTTCCTGCTGAATGGGCCGATTTTCTTATTTTCATTCCAACCAAGCTGTACTATGCATTCAACTAACTGCTTAAACTGTGGTTCTGCACTGGAACCATCGCAGCATTTTTGCCCGCAATGCGGGCAAAAAGCCGATACGCACCGTATTTCATTAGGCCATATCTGGCACGACCTTATACACGCCGTTACCCATGCCGATAAAAGTATTTTTTCGCTGGTATGGCAGTTATTGCTGAGGCCGGGAACCGTGGCAAGGGAATATGTGGAAGGAAAGAGGATGAAATATTTTAACCCGTTTACCTTTCTCATACTGGTGGTGGGTATCGCTTCCATTATTCTTATCAGCTCGGGTTTTACCAATTTTTCAGGAAACAGCCGTGTGCCGCCAAATCCTGTTTCCGGGTTTTTCAACAAACATATCAACCTCATCATTTTCCTGAATGTTCCTTTCCTTGCTTTATTCGGCACATTGTTTTTCAGGAAAGGCGGAAAGAATTTTGCGGAGAACCTGGTGTTGGCTGCTTATGCTTCCGGCGAGCGTTCGGTGTTCTTCAGCCTGGTAATTGCGCCGCTGTGGATGCTGTTGCATACACAGTATTACCTTATGCTTTCGGTTTACATTCTTGCATGGTTCAGTTATTATGGCTGGGCCAGCAGCCGGTTCCATAACGGAAAAAGGAGCAACAATTTTATAAAAGGATTTTTGGTGGCTTTGTGTACACAGGTAACCACTGTTATTTTAGTGACAGGCACTTACTGGATTTACTTTGCCTTCTTCTTCAAACGGCCATAAAAAAGCAGCCCGTGTGGACTGCTTTTCGAGTGTTACATTTTTTATTAATTCATTTCACCATCATTGATGCGCATACCGCCGCCACCCATGCGGCGCATATTGTTTTGCTGCTGTGGTTGCTGTCCTTTAAACTTGTTGAGACGATACGTAAAGCTGAGCATGAAGTATTGCGTTAAACGGTTGGTACGTGTATCGGTAATAAAGTTTGAGTTGATGCTGCGGCTTACGTTGGTGTTTTGTTTGAAGATGTCGAAACCTGCCAAACGGAATACACCGTTCTTTTTCTTGAATACTTCTTTTTCAAGTGATGCATTCAGCAGGGCGATGTTCTTTTGTACACCTTGTGCAAGCCCCTGGTTGATGGTGTAATCGAAATCCCAACGGAAAATAAATCCTGCACCAAAATCAAAACGGGCATCACTGCTAAGCGTCCAAGTGCTTTGGCGTGTAATGGATTGGCCTGCATCACGGAAATCAGCATAGTTCAGGTTGTAGCGAACACCATTCACCAATTCTAACCATGGAATGTTGAACTCAAAGTTTGCACCTTGCGAATAGAACCAGTTTTTACCAATGGTGCGTTCGTAATCAACAAG
>NZ_CAMLGT010000147.1 GCF_946479605.1 uncultured Lacibacter sp. | reverse complement strand
AATAGTTAAGCGGAATAAGTTAACGGTTCGTTTCAGGGGGCTGGATCTGTTATAGAGGAGAGTCCAAGGTTGAGGCGTTAAGTGATAATTCTTATAGGATATATAGAGAAGGCCGTAAAAATACTGATGATTTTGGCTTATGCAAGTATTTTAAGACAAAATTTCTTCCATTTTCATACTGCGGGAGCCCTTGATGAGGAGGTGTGTATTTATAAATTGTTGACTTTTAAACCATTCACGTGCTTCAGATGAAGTCTTGAAAAATTGAAATAAATGGGGCACTTTAGCAAAATCTCCTCCTACCAGCACCACTTTATCCCATGGGTATTGGTTGATCAGGTCGATAATGTTTTGGTGTTCAACAAGGCTTTCGTCACCCAGCTCGGCCATAGCACCTAGCATAAGTACTTTTTTAGGAGCAGCCAGCCTGGCAAAATTTTCAATAGCCAGCTTCATACTGCTGGGATTGGCATTGTATGCGTCAAGAATGATCTTATTGCTATTTACTTCAATCAATTGCGAACGGCTGTTTGATGGATGATATTCCTCAATGGCAGTTTTAATCTTTTCAGAAGGAACTCCAAAATGTAAACCAACAGCTACTGCCGCTAAAACATTCGGTAGGTTATAATCGCCCACCAGTTGAGTACTGATCAGGTCAATTTCGGGCTGCTGCTCAATTTTTACTACAAGAAAAGGCTCACTACTAACCAATGAGCCCGTTGTAGCAGCCATATGTGTTCCGTAACTTATCTTTTTTTCAATACCCTTACTCATATCAACGAGGTAGTCAAAGTCAGTATTGATAAAAATGGTACCATGGGTTTCCCGAAGAAAATCATACAACTCTCCTTTGCCTTTCTTTACACCTTCAATGCCACCAAAGCCTTCCAGGTGGGCTTTACCTACGTTATTAATCAGCCCATGAGTAGGCAGGGTATAGGTACAGTAACCGGCTATTTCTCTTTGATGATTGGCTCCCATTTCTACTACGGCCATTTCTGCATCGGCCTTTACTTTCAGTAATGTAAGCGGAATGCCTATATGGTTATTCAAATTACCCTCTGTTGTATATGTTCTGAAATGCGATGAGAGAACTGCATGAATAAGTTCTTTTGTAGTTGTTTTTCCATTGCTGCCGGTTATTGCAAGAAAGGGAATTGAAAATTGCTGGCGATGATGCTTTGCCAATTGTTGCAGTTTCGTCAAAACATCATCAACCAAAATAATGCGCTCATTGTTATTTTCATCAGCTTCATCTACTATGGAGTAGGCAGCTCCTTTTTCCAACGCCTGCAGCGCAAATTTGTTACCATTAAAATTGTCGCCCTTCAACGCAAAGAACAGATCACCATTCTTTAGTTTACGGGTATCTGTTTGTACAGATGGATGTTGGAGATACAGCTGATAAAGTTCTTCAATACGCATGATTCAAAGATAACAGTATGATCTTTTTATAAAATTATCAGCCGTGAATTTCTTTCAGCACACGGCAAGAAAAAACCCTCTGTTGTAGCAGAGGGTTTTCTATAAACTTGGTTGAAAATTAATTTCTCTTACGGTTGTTTTGCTTCTTCTTAGCAAACCAGTTACCGGTTTTACGGCCGTTACCTTCCTGGCTGCCGTAACGTGTCATGGCGCAACGGAAACCAATCATTGAACTTGCCTGATCTTCTTCCAGGAAACGGCGTGTACCCGGGCTGAGCCAATATGCACGATCGTTCCAGCTACCGCCTTTGTAAACACGGCTCTTGTCGCTGATGAGTGTGGTAATGCCATAACCGTATTGAACTGAACTTAAAGAGTCACCATCAAGGTAGTCAATGGCATATCCTTTTTGGTAGTTACGACGGTTTTTCACTTCTTCATCTGTTTCATCACGGTATTTAATACGGCCCAGTGAATCTCTTTCTGCCTTACCAGTGCTGAGGTCAATGCGCTGGAATTTGTTACCACGATAAATATTGAAATCGTCACCATCTGCAGACTGCATTGGTCTGTATACATCGGCAACCCACTCGCTCACGTTACCAGCCATGTTATATAAACCAAATCCGTTTGGATAGAAAGAATTGATGGGTCCGGGAATCACAGCACGGTCATTCAAACCACCGGCAACACCCATGTTATCACCAGATCCACGTTTGAAGTTAGCCAAGAACTGACCTTGCCAGCTGCTGCGCTTAGCATCACGCAAGCCGTTCACATTTTGTGCCCATGGATAAACCTGTTTGTTTGCAGTTAACTCCTCACCACGGCGTTTCTCGCTGCGGCGTGGGTTCGGGTTTTGTGCAATTAAACCATAAGCTGCATATTCCCACTCAGCTTCTGTAGGAAGACGGTAATCAGGTAATATGATGCCTTCTTCAAACGTGATATTTGTAGGAACCTGCTTGGTAATAGGATCTTTGTAGTTTTTAATGCTTTTGCCGGGAGTTGCCTGGTATTCACCTAACAGGTATGCTTTTGTGTTGAAGTTATCCTGTCCGCCGCCCTGCATTTGTTTTTGCAGTTCAGCTTTTTTGTTAGTAATCCCTTTTTCGTAAAGGATGTTTTCGTTTACACGGTCACCACGCCATAAACAGTAGTCATAGGCCTGTTTCCATGAAACGCCCACTACAGGGTATAAGTTGTAAGAAGGGTGGCGGAAGTAATAATCAACGTATGGTTCATTATAAGCCAACTCACTTCTCCATACCAATGTATCGGGTAAAGCTCTGTTTGTAATAGCGGTGTCCTGAAACACACGGTCGAGCCAGAATAGATATTCACGGTAGTGAACGTTGGCAACTTCGGTTTCATCCATATAGAAAGAAGCCACAGTTACACGACGGGGAACATTATTCCAGTCACGCATAACGTCTTCTTCCACTGCTCCCATTGTGAAGGTACCACCCTCAACAAACACGAGACCAGGTCCGGTTTTCTGCTCTTTTTCTTTTGATACACGGAAACCACTGCCGTTAGGATCATTATAGGTCCAGCCGGTGCTGCTTGATTTAGCCGGTTTCTTCTTGAATAAGTTACAAGATGTAATAGTCGTAGCCCCAATTAGAAGGATACAGAGATTTTGAATGCGGAAAAGGTTTTTCATCTTTTCGTTTTGATAGTTAACGAGTAAGGTTCAAAAATATTGTATTGGATTTTTCAGCCCAAAAAATAAATAGACCGAGTACAAACATAGCTGAATCTTTTTACATTCCCAGCTAACAGCCGTTCCTCATTTACAATTTCAGTATTTCTGCTTACCCGACCGTGAATTTACGTTTTGCAGCAGCTTCTGTCACTGCGAAACATGTCTTTCAGTCGTTTTCAATCATCAATCAGGTATCTTTGATACCACTGTTTATGCGCTATACCACCCTGCTGATAGCTTCTCTTTTTTCCCTTGCTGTTAATGCCCAGCGCACATACCGCAGCAATTCTGTATTGGCAACAGGCGAGTGGTACAAGATATCTGTAAAACAAGCTGGTGTTTACAGGATCAATCTTGCGTTTTTACAATCGCTGGGTGTAACTACGGCCAATTTACAGAGCAACAGCATCCGGCTTTATGGAAACGGCGGTGAAATGCTGGCCGAAGACAATGCAGTAGTACCGGCAGATGATCTTATTGAAAATGCAGTGATGATTGTTGATGGGGGAGATGGAATACTGAATGGCAACGATTACATTCTGTTTTATGCCAACGGTCCGCAGCAGTGGGTAAAGGATTCGGTAAACAAGCGGTTCCGTCACCGCAAAAATTTATACAGCAATGAGTCGTTTTATTTTTTGACGATTGGCGGTTCAGGATTAAGGGTTCAAAACAGAACCATCGCTTCATCGCCCACACATACGGTAACAACATTTAAAGACAGGCTGTTTCACGAGCTGGATACCATTAATTTTTTACGTAGCGGCAAGGAATGGTATGGCGAAGAGTTCAGTAATACTCCCGGCGGTACATTGAGCCGAAGCTTCAACCTTACTATTCAAAATGCTGTTGCAGGACCGGTGCAGATTATTTCAAGTGTGGCTGCAAGAAGTAATGGATCGTCCAGTTCATTTGTAATTCGTGCAAATAATATAAATGTGGCTCAGCATACAGTTAGCCTGGTTGGCACAGGCACATACGATCCTGTTGCTGCAGCACATGAGTTAACAGCATCCTTTAATCTTTCACAATCATCGCTGAGCTTGCAATATAATTTTCAGCCGACCAGTGTAAATGCACAAGGCTGGTTAAACTGGTTTGAATTATTTCCTCTACGTCAGCTGAGCATGAACACAGTTGATCAACTGCTGTTTCGTGATTGGGAAACAGTAGGGCCCGGTAACGTTGCCGATTTTCGGCTACAGTCCGCCGTAAGTAGTACGGTTGTTTGGGATATTACAGATCCTCTTCGTCCGCAAAACATAACAGGTTCGCTTAATGGAAATGAATTCAGGTTTGTTAATACGGCAGAACGATTGAGAGAGTATGTCGCATTTAATCAAACAAATTTTCTGCAACCCACAGCTGTTGGTAAGGTTAATAACCAGGATCTGCACGGTGCTGCATCTCCCAACTACATTATAGTTGCACATTCATCATTACTCAGCGAAGCGCAACGGCTGGCAACATGGCACCGGCAAAATCAAAATCTCACTACGTTAACCGTAAGTACAGAACAAGTATTCAACGAATTTGGATCAGGCACTCCCGATCCATCAGCCATCCGGAATTTTGTAAAAATGTTTTACGACAGGGCTGGCAACGACACCGCTAAACGCCCACGCTATTTGTTATTGTTTGGTGATGCATCGTATGACTATTTGAACAGGATAAATGGTAATACCAATTTTGTTCCGTGCTATGAAAGCGATATATCACTCGATCCATTATCAACTTATACATCAGATGATTTCTTTGGCTTCCTTGACGATAATGATTTTATTAATCGCCTGTTCCCGGTAAGCCTTTTGGATATTGGCATTGGGCGTATACCTGCAAAGAATATACAGGAAGCAAAATCAGCAGTTGATAAAGTGATCCGCTATCATGCAAAAGAAAGCTTTGGTCCCTGGCGAAATGATATTACGCTGGTGGCGGATGATGAAGACAACAATATTCATCTTGATGATGCGGAGTTTCATGCATCAGTGATCGGTCAAAACAATAACTTCAACCTTTCGAAAATTTATTTAGATGCATACCGGCAGCAAAGTGGCAGTGGTGGCAGCCGTTATCCTGAAGTAAACCAGGCCATCAACAATAAAATGTTTGGCGGCACTCTTATCTGGAATTACAGTGGGCATGGTGGTTTCAGAAGACTGGCGGCAGAAGCTGTTCTTGAGCAGGATATGGTCAACAGCTGGAGCAACAGCAACAAACTGCCCTTGTTCATTACTGCTACATGCGATTTTGCTCCTTATGATAATCCTGCACTGAATTCAATTGGAGAAGATATCCTGTTGCGTGAACGCACTGGTGCTATTGCACTAATGACCACAACAAGAGTGGTGTTTGCTTTCAGCAACCGCATCATGAACAATAATTATTTTCAGCAGGCATTACAACCCAATGCTGCTGGCGTATTTCCATCATTGGGCGATGCAGTGAAGCGTGCAAAGAATTATACATACCAAACATTTGGTGATATTATTAACAACAGGAAATTTACCTTGTTGGGTGATCCTGCTGTACGGCTTGCATTTCCAACGTTGAAAGTGCGTACAACATCTGTCAACAATCAAATTCCGTCAACCGATACATTAAAAGCACTCGACCGTTACAACATAAAAGGAGAAGTGACAGATGCCGCTGGAAATAAATTATCAGATTTTAACGGCCATGTATATCCCGTTATTTATGATAAAGTGCAGCAGGTAAAAACACTCGGCAACGATGCCGGAAGTGTTGTGGTGAATGTTGATCAACAGTCGAATATTATTTTCAGGGGCAAAGCAAAAGTTACGAACGGAGAATTTTCATACAGTTTTGTTGTGCCCAAAGACATCAACTATCAATTCGGCAATGGAAAAATAAGTTACTATGCAGAGAATGGCAACGTTGACGGCAACGGTGCCGAAACGTCCATCATTGTTGGTGGCGCAGGTAATCATCCTGTTGCAGATAATGAAGGACCAGTCATTAAAGGTTATCTCAATGATGAAAAATTTGTGAATGGAGGAATAACAAATGAAACACCTGTGTTGCTTGTAAAACTCTCTGATTCAAGCGGCATCAATACTCTAGGCACAGGAATAGGACATGATCTTACTGCAACATTAGATGATGACAACAATCAGTTATTTGTACTGAATGACTATTATGAAGCAGATGCAGACAGTTATCAGAAGGGAACTGTGCGTTTTCAAATGCCTGCATTAGCAGAAGGACTGCATGTATTAAAGATCAAAGCGTGGGATGTACAGAACAACAGCAATGAATACAGGCTTGAGTTTCGGGTCATTAAAGATGAAGAACTGAAGCTTGCACATGTATATAATTATCCCAATCCGTTTACAACACACACAACGTTTATGTTTGAGCACAACAGACCCGGAGATCAGTTGCAAGTGCTCATTCGCATTTACGCTGTTTCAGGAAAAGTAGTAAAAACAATCAGCCGTACAATATTTAATGAAGGAAACCGTTCTTTTGACATTGAGTGGGACGGAACAGATGATTTCGGCCGCAAGATTGGTAGAGGCGTTTACATTTACCAGTTAGAGGTGAAGGATTCATTTGGAAAAAAACAATCAGCTTTACAAAAGCTCGTTCTGCTGTAACCAAAATCTGTTTATGAACATGCGTGTTCAATTTTCATCTATTTTTACGGCTCAAATTTCAACTCTTATGAGAAAGAACATCGCCTGTATTGCAGGCCTCCTATTTTGTTTGTCATCAGTACAAGTATTTGCCCAAGACTCTATCAATGTTGTAACGACTGCTGTGCCCATGTTACGTATTTCACCCGATGCACGTGCAGGTGGTATGGGTGATGTTGGTATTGCTACTTCGCCCGATGCAAATTCATCGTTCTTTAACCAGGCAAAAATTCCTTTTGCAAAAGAGCGTTCAGCAATTGGGTTAACATACACACCTTGGTTAAAAGATCTTGGTTTGAATGATGTGTTTATTGCAACCGTTGCCGGTTATCATCAAATGGATGAACTGCAATCAATCTCGGGTTCATTACGCTATTTCAACCTCGGTACAATTCAGTTCACTGATTTTTCCGGTAACGATCTTCAGCGTTTTGTGCCAAGAGAGTTTGCAGTGGATGCAGGCTACAGCCGCAAACTGAGTGATAAAATTGGTGTGGGTATTGCTCTCCGTTTTATCTACTCAAACCTTGGACAAGGAACATTTAACGGTGCTACCTTAAAACCAGGTACAGCTGTTGCCGGTGATGTATCATTTTATTACAATGGTTTGAATGAAGAAGGAACAGGTATGACTGCCGGTGCAGTATTAAGCAACCTTGGCAGCAAAATCGCTTATACAAACGATGCACGTGGTAAAGATTATATTCCCGCCAATCTTGGGCTTGGTGCCGTGTACACAAAAGCAATTGATGAAACAAACAAGATCAGCTTTGGTCTCGACATTAATAAATTATTAGTGCCAACACCTCCGGGATCTGTTCGCACACCCGAAGAAATTGAAGCATACCGCAGCAAAGGTGTGGTGAGCAGCTGGTTCTCTTCATTTGGCGATGCACCGGGTGGTTTCAATGAAGAGCTGAAAGAGTTCCAGATCTCAACCGGTATGGAATACAGTTACAATGATCAGTTCTTTGCACGTGCCGGTTATTTCTACGAAGCAAAAACAAAAGGTAACCGCCGTTTTTTCAGCGTAGGTGCCGGTGTTAAATACAATAAGCTTGGTTTTAACTTCTCTTATCTTGTACCAACCGGTCAGGGTATCAACCGTAACCCGTTAAGCAATACAACACGTTTCAGCCTGTTGTTTGATTTGGGTGGCGATGGTGGCAGCAACGAATAAACCAGTTACATAAAAGATTTTGCCAGAAGCGGAGGTACTTTACCTTCGCTTTTTTATTTACATTATGGGACTTAGAATTGGCACCGGTATTGATTATCATCAGCTGGTTGAAGGAAGAAAACTATTTATTGGCGGAGTTGAAATACCACATCACAAAGGAGCATTGGGCTATAGTGATGCAGATGTATTATTGCACGCAGTTTGTGATGCCATATTGGGTGCACTTGCGCTTGGTGATATTGGCACACATTTTCCTGATACAGCTGCAGAGTTTAAAGACATTGACAGTAAGATATTACTGCGTAAGAGTTATGCACTCATTAAAGAGAAAGGCTATCGTGTAGTGAATGTAGACAGCACGCTTTGTTTACAGGCCCCAAAGATCAAACCATATATTGGTCAGATGCAGTCAACCATTGCAGCTATTCTTGAACTTGATACAGATGCGGTATCAGTAAAGGCAACAACTACTGAAACAATGGGTTTTGTGGGCAGGGAAGAAGGTCTTGTAGCACACGCAACGGTATTGCTTGAAAAATAAACAGAATGAACGTTAAAATTATCAACCAATCAACCAACCCATTACCGGCTTATGCTACGGAAGGTAGCAGCGGCATGGACATTCGTGCATATATTAACGAAACAGTTACATTACAACCATTGGAGCGTGCGTTAATCCCCACCGGTTTGTTTATTGAACTGCCGCAGGGTTTCGAAGCGCAGGTTCGTCCAAGAAGCGGCTTGGCTGTTAAGCAGGGTATTACCTGTTTAAATACACCCGGCACCATTGATGCAGACTATCGTGGAGAAATTAAGGTTATCTTAATCAACCTTAGTAATGAACCACAGTCTTTACAAAATAGCGACCGCATTGCACAACTGGTGATACAGAAAGTGGAAAAAATTGATTGGGAACTTTCCGTAGAACTTGAACAAACAGAACGTAACACAGGTGGTTTTGGAAGCACCGGAAAACATTAACAGATCAATGAAGAGAATTTCATCAATAGTTTTTGCAGCAGCATTATTACTTGTGTTCAGTGCCTGCCGCTCAACCAAAAAAATTCAGCAGGCAATTATTGTAAAGAAAGATACTGTAGCTGCTGTAACACCCGTTGAAAAATTACCAACGCATGAAGACACCATGCGTATGGTGGAAGAAGTGCTGACCAATGTTCAAAAGAAATACATTGACTTCAGAACATTTTCAGCGAAAATAAAAGTTGAATACAGCAATAACAAAGGAAAGCAACCCGGCTTTGTGGCCAACATACGTATGCTGAAGGATAGTGTTATCTGGATATCATTAAGCAATGATATTGGCATTGAAGGTATTCGTGTATTGATTGCCAACGATAGCATTAAAGTATTGGATAAACTGGCAAACACTTTCCAGGTGCGCCCAATCAGTCATATACAGGAGTTGGGCCAGATCCCTTTCAGCTTTGCTGATCTGCAGAACCTGCTGGTGGGCAACCCTATCTTTTTTAACAAAGACAGTATTACTTCTTACAACAATAA
>NZ_CAMLGT010000146.1 GCF_946479605.1 uncultured Lacibacter sp. | reverse complement strand
AATTCCTTTATAAGAGCCTTGCCAGTCGAGGGAGTTCATGCTGTTATCGCCGGTAACAGGAGCAGAAACAGTAGGTGTATCTGTTGAAATGTTTTTATTTTCAGTTGTGCTGTTTGTATTGCAACTAACTATTGTAACCAGGAGAAAGCTAAATAAAAAGATCTTTTTCATGCGTGTGTTTTTAGATGAGAAAAATATAGTTGGTAAATAGGAATAATCAGTTCATAAAAGTGGCTTTTGCATGCAAAGACTGATTTCTACACCAATATATTGTCCATAATTTGGTATGCGGCTGTAACCTGCTTTTTCATACAAACGAATAGCTTCCGGTTGCTTGATAGCCGTTTCAAGTATACAACGAGTATAACCCTCTTCCTTAGCCCATTGTTCAAGTGCAGTTAAAATTTCTGCTGCAATGCCCCTGCCACGCAGCAAAGGTCTTACATACATGCGTTTGATCTCGGCTATTCCTAATTCATATTCTTTGAACGCTCCGCAACCAACAGGCTGGTTGTTTTCATAAGCAACAATCGCATGATGAATATGATCCAGCTTATTGAATTGCGAAAAGAACGATTGCTGTTCACCGTAGCGCTCCTGCAGATCAGCATCAAGCAATGCCACCAATGAACGAAAATCACTGCTGTCGGAGTTTGTTTTAATCAGGCTGAGCATAGTTGCAAATTATGAATACAAGATAATACCCCTTATGAAATATTTAAGCATGCCTGGCTACAATTCATGCGCCTCAAATTTCAATTGATGCAGAACGCATTTATTGGCCTTAGTCACCATTTATATTTTTATGTTCTTAAATATAATCGAATGAAAACACGTTGGATGATAGGTATGTTGTTGCTGAGCGTTTCTGTTTTGTGTGCACAAACAATGCCCGATGTAAATAAGATGGTGAAGATGAGCCCTGCTGAACTGGAAGCCTACAAAAAAGAAATGCAGAAAAAATACAGTGTGCAGGCAAAGGAAATTGCGCAGCAAGCCAATTTTAAATTGGATGAAATGACACTGCCTGATTTCAATCTGCAACTGCCGGCAAAAGATGTGAAGCGTCTTTCACTTCTTCCCACACAACCACCAACCTTGATACAATTAAGTGATATGCTGCGGACAACAAAGAAGCAGATAGAAACTGTTGTGAAGCCCGCAGTAATTCAGGAAGTAAAGAAGATAACGGAAGGACAAACTGCAGCAACACTTCAGCAATCGGCAATTGGTGAATTTTATGCTGACAGGCCGGAGCAATCGTTACTCATTGCCATAGAAGCAGCATTGAAAGATGTGAACGATCAAACAGGATGGAACAATGTTGCGGCCATCATGAACATGACGGGTTTGCAGCATAAAGCTATTCCTGTTTTGATGAATCAATTGCAAAGCGATCCCAACAACAGTATGTTGTTGAACAATATGGGACAGGCTTATCTTGGCCTTGGCGATATTGCTTTAGCGGAACTGTTTTTAAAACAATGTTTGCAACACGATCCGCTGAATCCTGAAGCAAACCGCAGCATGGGCATGATCAAATTCTTCTATGATCAATATGAAGAAGGCATGAAATATTTTGAAAAAGAACTGGAAGTAGCTCATCGCCGCAGCACAATGGCGTTGATGCGTGGTAAAGACAAAGCGTTTAATATTTATCAACTGCGCAAGAAACGAAACGTTCCAAAGCGTGATTTTTTTGGTGAACTGTCTTTTCAAAATTTTAAAGTACCGGCATTACCAGAAAAAACAGATGAAACAGCAGATGCTAAAATAAAAGGTGAATCATTCAGCCAATCGGTTGCCAATGAAATGATGTACTGGAACAACAAAGCTCAACTTTCTCCCGAAGAAATAAAACGAGATGGTGAAGAAATGCCCAGCATTTATGCCGACTATGTGGAAGCCTTGCTGAAAGATCTGCATGCTGTGTACACATCGGAAGAACTGCTGGTTCTTAACGAGCTTGATGTGAATCATATCAGGTTGTTGCTCGATGATTATCATGCAAAACTCATGGCAGTAAAATGTCCGGCTGCACCGGCGGGTGCAACACATGGCGAATACGAAGCCTATATTAAAAAATGCTGCGACATCAAGAAACCCATCATGGATGCATTTGTAGCAGAGTACAATGCGTTTATTACAAAACGGGGAAAACGTGCATTGGGCATTTGGCGTGAATACCTGAATGATCTGATCAATATTGTATCGCTTGACCCCAGTGCAGGAAACAGAATTATGGTGTACCGCAACCTGCAACAATACTTTGTTGTGTTGGCGCAATGCTGGGGCAGTGGACAGTTTATAGATCCGCCGATGGAATGCAGTGTTATACTTAGTACTGCCGAAGCCGACAGTATCATTGCTTCGGCACGCAATCTTGATCTCAGTTGTCCGCAGTGGTTGAATATTGAAATAGATGTGAAAGTGGCGAAGCTGAAAGCCGATTGTAATAAGTATGCTATTGAAGCAGGCAAATTCTGGCAGGCGGGTTACGAACATAATTTCAGAACAGGAACAACCACATTATCTGCAGGTGTTGGTGTGAAAGCAAAGTTTTTTGCAAACACGGGCGGTGCCGATCTGAAAGCGATGGTTTATGTTTCGTTTGATAATAATAATGAGTTCAGCGATGTGGGTATCATGGGTAAAGCATCTGTTAAAATAGGTGATACACCGTTTGTATTGGCAGGTGGAAATGGAAGTGCCGGTGGCACACTGGGTGGTACCGAAGGTGTGGTGAAGCTTGGTTTGAATTCCGGTTTTACATCTGGCGTAAAAGGAACGGGTGCGTTAGCAGAAGTGGTGAAGATCGATAAGTCGTTATAAACGATTGCTTATACGAATTTGCTGATGCTGTTCATATAACCAAGATGCAATCCTTCATGATAATTGTTGAATTGAAATGCATCATGTAGTGTAGCGAGATAGAAACCCGTACCCGTCATACGTTCAGTAAAGCGTACAAACTTTCCGTTGGCGTAATCAGCTTCTGTTTTTTCAATGAGTGATGATAAAAGTTCTTTCAGTTCATCTGCCTCATTTTGCGAAACAGCTGCTGTTGGTTTGCTGCCGGGTTTGTAACGATCGACCATCTCCGTTGAAATATACATGGGCAAACCTGACAGACGATAGATCAATGATTGCTGTGCAACTATTACATGACCAATATTCCAGATAAGATTATTGCTGAAGCCTGTTGGTATATGATTGAGCTGATCGAGTGTATATCTGTCGAAAAAACTACTGTAAATCTTGCGGCTTGTTTTCCAGGTATTGAAAAGTGAATCCATTGTTGGGTGATTTTTTTTGTGCAAGCTACAGTATTTGCTGAAAGGGTTTGCTTTGATTCCCCCAACCGTGGTTTGTTTAAACCTGTTTCAGTACAAGATAACCTGTAAACTTTTTTCAGGACATTACAAGCGTTCAGCAAAGCGTTTAATAAAGCTAAATGAAGCATCCGGCAACGAAGCATCAAAACCTCAGAAATAGTGCACATACGGTTATAATTCCCGGAGGTACATATTGCCAGTAATTCATTATTCCGTTCATACTGCTGTTACTGGCTGCTCCTGCAGCAAAACCGCTGCAGGCAATATATGTTCCTGTTTTTTAAGAATCCAGCCCCATGTATTTGCTGATGTTGCCCCAGTTTATTTTTCGTTGTTCCTCAAATCGTTTAATATCATCAATAGAACGACTGTCGCAATAATCAGCAAGGAATTTAGCCTGCTTACCCAGGCCCTTTAAAATTTCAATAAGCTGTTTAGAGTAATTGATATCATCCTCGCTCTTTATCGTTTTGTTTTTGATCATTCGCTCCATACTTTCTACAAGCGTACTCATAAGTGAAATCTGTTCACTCATCAACTCTTTTACTTTTTCTGGAGTGTTGGATTTATTTAATCCATCGGCCTGGCCACCAATGGCAATGTATGTGTTATATACAAGCGTGGCTGATATTGCTCCAAATCCTTGCAGAAGCTCCTGCTCCCGTTCTTCGCAAGTCTGGCTGTAGCTGCTGTAAGTTATTGTAAACAGGAAAAGGGTAATGATTATCTTTTTCATAAACAGTTTTACTGCAATATATGATATAAAACAGAACAGCCGATGCATCGCATCGGCTGTTCTGTTTTGTGTTAATCCACATCAATCTGCATCATCATCCCTGCCTGAATGGCTTTAGTCGGAAAGGAGCGTTTCTATATTCCTAATAATTCACCACCTGCTCTTCTATCACATTCGGCAATTCCCTCCACTCGTATTGTTGTGTGCGGAGTTGCGGTTCAAAACCTCCTTCACGAATGGCATCCTGTATAGATTTGTAAGTAAAGCGGTGGGGTGCACCTGCGGCGCTCACGACATTTTCTTCCAGCATAATACTGCCAAAATCGTTTGCACCTGCATGTAAGCAAAGTTGTGCAGTTTGTTTACCAACTGTTAACCAGCTTGCCTGGATGTTTTTTACATTGGGTAACATAATGCGGCTCATCGCAATCATACGCACATACTCTTCAGCGGTAGTTAAATTGTGTACGCCACGGATCTTTGCCAGCAATGTATCAACATCCTGGAAGGTCCACGGAATGAAAGCAAGAAAGCCTTTTGCTTCAGCCGGTTTGCGGCTTTGCACTTCACGGATTTTCTCAAGGTGTTCAAAACGTTCACGAAGGGTTTCCACATGACCAAACATCATGGTACCACTGGTGGTAATATTGAGTTTATGTGCTTCGTGCATAATATCCAACCATTCCTGCGCACCACATTTTCCTTTACTGATCAGTCGTCGTACACGATCAATTAAAATTTCTGCGCCTGCACCGGGCAGTGAATCCATACCAGCTTCTTTCAGCGCCTTCAACACTTCATGGTGTGTGCTTTTTTCCAGCTTGGTAATATGTGCTACTTCGGGCGGTCCCAGTGTGTGCAGTTTAATGTTTGGATATAATTCTTTGAGTTGTTTGAACAGCTTCACATAAAAATCCAGCCCAAGCTCAGGATGATGCCCACCTTGTAACAACAACTGATCGCCACCCCAGCGGATGGTTTCATCGATCTTCTTTTTATAGGTTTCAATATCGGTGATGTATGCTTCGGGATGTCCGGGTATGCGAAAGAAATTGCAGAACTTACAATTGGCAATACACACGTTAGTGGTATTTACATTGCGGTCTATCTGCCAGGTTACTTTACCATGCGGCACTTGCTGTTTGCGGAGTTCATCGGCCACAAACATTAACTCGGTAAGCGGAGCATGTTCAAAAAGGAACATTCCTTCTTCTACCGTTAAAAATTCAAAGTTCGAAGCCTTTTGATAAAGATCGTTGAGGTTCATACTGTGTAGGGTTGAGAAACGAATCGTAACAAAGCGACAAAACAGGAATCTGTCAAAAAATAACTCATCCTTCTCGTCGTGTTCATTCGTTTATTTCGTGAAATTAGTGAAAGCAAAGGTACACAGGGATATTTTACCAACCATGAAGCGTTCTGCAGGTTCAGGTTGTCTTTCCGGTTAAGCCTTTATTATTCTTAAAATTGAAGATTGCTAAAACCATATTGCTGCTGCTGTTTTGCGGAAAGCTTTCTGCCCAGGGCAGCGAATATCCTACGGCCCGGCTGCTTACCAGCTTTCAGTTTGAGCAACTTACCGGCGGCATTATTATCCTTCACGCCACATTGAACGACCTGCCCGATACCCTGAATTTTATACTGGATACTGGAAGTGGCGGTATTTCACTTGATACCACCACCGCACTTTATTACAAGCTGCCTCTTGAACCAAGCGACAGAACTGTGCGGGGCATTGGCGGGATAAAAAATATCCACTATTATAAAAACGGCACACTGCATTTTCCGGGGCTGGATGTAACCAACCTGGATTTTCATATTAACGACTACCAGATACTCACAGAAGTGTATGGCTTGCGTGTAGATGGCATTATTGGATTTTCTTTCCTGCGCAGGTATATTGTGGCGCTTGATTACGATAAACACATGATGAGTGTGTACATGCCCGGTACCTATAAATATCCCAAGCGTGGAACTTTTTTGCGCCCATCCTTTGCTTCAATACCTGTTACACAGCATTACGTACAGGATGAGCGTTCGTACCTGCTCAACTTTTATTTTGATACCGGAGCCGGTCTTGCGTTATTAATGTCGGAGCAGTTTATTAAAGACAGCACGCTTATCAGCAAAGACAGGAAATCGGTAAACACACAGGTGGAAGGGTTGATTGGAAAGATTGGCATGCGTCTTACCACGTTAAAGCGGATGAAACTGGGGCCATATAAGTTTAAAAAAATTCCACTGCATGTGTACAGCGATTCTGCAAATGTGCTGGGCTATCCGGCTGTAAAGGGGCTGCTTGGCAGCGATCTGCTTCGCCGGTTCAATATTGTGTTGAATTATCCTGAACGGCTGATTCATATTACTCCCAACACACACATGCGTGAAGCATTTGATTATTCCTACACCGGCATGAATTATTATTTCATTGACGGAAAGGTAATGATCACAGAAATTCAGCAGGGTTCACCAGCCGAACAAGCAGGGCTAATGCCGGGTGACATTATTTTTGGAATAGAGAACAATTTCAGCAACAGTATCAGTCAATACAAAGCGTTGCTTCAAAATCCGGGACAAAAACTGCGTATCCTCATTTTCCGCAATACACATCCCATGATGTTTGAGTTAAAAATCGGCAGTATTTTAAAGTAAGCTGTTTGCTCAAACGTTTTTTACCGAATTTTACATTCTTTTTCGAAAAAAGAGAATTTCTTTTCACCAGTTAAGTGATACAATTATTATGATCCAGTTTGAACGATATACATTGGCGAACGGTTTACGGTTACTTATTCATAAAGATCTTGCTACGCCTATGGCAGTGGTAAATGTGTTGTACGATGTGGGTGCCCGTGATGAAAATGAAAAACAAACCGGCTTTGCCCACTTGTTTGAGCATTTGATGTTTGGCGGTTCCGTAAATATTCCTGATTACGACGAACCGCTGCAATTGGCCGGGGGCGAAAACAATGCTTACACTACCAACGATCTCACTAATTATTACTGCCAGCTACCTGCTGAAAACTTAGAAACAGCATTTTGGCTTGAAAGCGATCGTATGCTCAGTCTTGCTTTCAGTGAAAAAAGCCTGGACGTACAACGCAAAGTAGTGAGTGAGGAGTTTAAGGAACACTACCTCAATAAACCGTATGGTGATGTGTGGCATAAAATGCGGGAAATGGCTTACAAACAACATCCGTATAAATGGATGACGATTGGAAAGGAATTGAAACATATTGAAGATGCACAACTGCAGGATGTAAAAAATTTCTTTTTTAAACATTATACACCGGCAAATGCCATCCTGGTTGTGGCTGGTAATGTAGAAACAGATCATGTATTGAAGCTTGCTGAAAAATGGTTTGGACCAATTCCTGCGGGTGAGAAATATGTTCGCAATCTGCCAAAAGAACCTGTGCAAACAGAAGCCCGCCGTCTTGAAGTAAAAGCAGATGTGCCATTGGATGCTTTTGTAAAAACATGGCACATGGCATCAAGACTTGAACGAGGCTATTATGTAACAGATCTTATTACCGATATTCTTGGCGGCAGTGCCAGCAGCAGGTTGTATGAAAAACTGGTGAAGGAAAAGAAATTGTTCAGCAGCATTGAATGTTATCATTTTGGAAGTGTTGATAATGGCTTGCTCACCATTGAAGGCAAACTGGTGAAGGGTATAAAGATTGAAGATGCCGAAGCAGCCGTCAATGAAGAAGTGAAAAAGATGACCGAGGAATTGGTTGACGAAAAGGAATTACAGAAAGTGATCAATAAAACAGAAAGTACAATCCTGTTTGAAGATATGAGTGTGATGAGCCGGGCAAACAGTCTTGCTTTTTATGAACTGCTGGGCGATGCACAACTCATGAACGATGAGCTGGCGAAATACCAAAGCATTACAGCCGAAGAAGTATTGGAAGAAAGCAAAAAACTATTCGATGAACGCAACAGCAATACTTTGTTTTACCTGAGCAGGAATTAATTGAGATTTATTTCCTGATTGATAATACAAAGATGTTGTCTTTTACCAGCAATGTGTCGTATTGATGCTGAAGTTGATGTAAAAGCGGTCTTCCTGTGGCTGTAAAAATGAGATCGTATTTTTTGGAAGCATCAAATTTTTCAAAACGGTTACTTCTTTTGCGGCTGCTGTAGGCTGTAACTTTTTGATGATGCTTGTATGCATAAAAACTCATCATTGTTTTAAAATAAGGAATATCAGCATATACAGTTTTTATGTTTCCCGATTTTATGAATGGTTCAACATGTGCTGCAATGGAATTGTACTGTGCTACAATCGCTTTTTTACGATAGGTGTAAGAGATAAACGTCTCCCCTGCCAGTATTAAAAACGGCAGCAATAATAATATTGATTTAAGCTTTGGAAAAATGCTGTAAAAAAAATGAACAACAGCAGCACCTGAAACTGCTATGATAACTGTAAGATGCATCCACGGTTTTACAGGAAAAGCTTGCTTTAGTGCAAAAAAGATAAGAAACGGGAATAACAATTGTAAAAAACAAAACAACAGTAATTGTTGTTGGGCATTCGTTAGTTTTCGAAAAATCAGCATACTTCCAGCAATAGAAACCACGCCAATCATCACAGCCATGACAACATTGGGCGAAAGAAAATATTCCACCATATAACGGAATGAAAACCGGAACATAACCAGCGTGTCGCTTTGCTGGTAAGTAGGGTTCATGTATGGCTGCAGCGTTTCCCATCTTGCAGTAATCAATACCGGTGTGTAAAGAACAGCAGTTACAAATCCTGTAAGGAAGAAACTTTTAAAAAAAGCAAGCCAACCTGCTTTGCTGCCGTTGAAAAGCAAATGGATAAACCAGAACAAACCAAACCCTGCCAGTGCATATAAAAAAGTAGGGATGGTGTACAACCCGCCAATACTGGCAATGATGAATAGAAGTTTATATTTCCGTTCATTCCTTTTTTGAATGACCAATTGATAAAACGCATAAAATGCAACTGTGTAAAACAGCAGCAGCAAAAGATATCCTCTTGCTAAAAAGGAAAAAAGATAAACAGGATAACTTCCTGCAAACAGGCAAACACCGGCAAAGGCTGCTGTTTCAGAAAAGATTCGTTTCAGAAAGCCAAACATAAAGTACAGAAGAAAAATTCCAATGAACACAAGTGGCAGCCGCAGCGCTGTTTCAGGATTTGGAATGATCCAGGATGTGATGGAAGTAAGAACAGAAAAAAGAATATGGTTGTTTGGAAGTGGATAAAAGCTGGCTGATACCAATGGCCCTTGTGAGCTGAAAAGAAGATAGGTATCTGCTTCGTCAAAATCAATCGGGTAAAGAAAAATGCAGAGCACTGTGCGAACAGTGTAGAACAGGAGTATGAACAACAGGAAGATGCGACCGGATCTTTGTTGTGGCAAACTGAGCTGTATATGTTTTACTGCCGTAGTAAATAATGCAGTGGT
>NZ_CAMLGT010000145.1 GCF_946479605.1 uncultured Lacibacter sp. | reverse complement strand
TCCATTGTATTTCCTGATAAATCATTACTGTATAAACAAGCCGAGCCTGCACGTGTATTTTCATTAAGCAGTACTGCCAGAAGATGGAGCGCTGCAGCAGCTGTTACCTTACTGTTGGGCAGTGCCATGTGGTTGATGATTGACAGGAACACAGGAACAGATAAACCTGCAGAATTTGCAGGTGTTACAAAAACAGCTGAAGAAAAAAGAACTGAACCATCAAAACTCTCTCCGGTAAATGCAGTAATTAATGCAGAGTTGAAGAATCAACAGGAAGAGTTTAATAAAGCAACAGCTTCTTCCTCTTCTGACTTAACAACACAACAGCAACCAAGTACAGGCAACCCTACCGTTGCATCTGTTGATCCCGTTACAACAACTACCACTTCTGTTGATGTAACCATTGATCCTGTAACAACACAAGAGATTGAAAAAACGGCGGAAGAAAAATTTACAGCACCACGTAACTTTTCAGAAACTTCAACCGTACAACCTATAGCAAACAACATCAGCTATGCTTCTTACAACAACGATGTTGCCGATGAAGAAGAGGACGCACTCTTCAACGAAGAAAGGCAACGCAAAAGTGGAATAGCAGGGTTGATCAAAAAAGCAAAACGGACACTTGAACGTAAAACCGGTATTCAGTCAAGCTCTTCCGAAGTACGCTTTGCAGTGTTTGCAGTAAACACCCAATAACAAAAAACTTTAAACGGAAATTATTATGAAGCAGTCAATCTTATCATTGCTTGGTTTAGTAGTATGCCTGGGCCTTAACGCACAAAGCGACACCACAAAACCACAAAGTGCCGACACAATCAAAGTAGGCAATATGATCATCATTAAAAAACATGATGGTAAAGAAAAGAAAGTTGAAAAAGATGACAAAGACGACGACGATGATGATGACGGTGTATCAGTTGAAATCAAAAAGCGTAAAGAATACAAAAAGTCAAACATCAGTACAAACTGGATGATCCTTGATCTTGGTTTCTCAAACGTAAACGATCAAACCAATTATGCTTCACCAGAAGCACAGGCTTTCTTTCCCGGCGGCACAAAAGAACAACTTGATTTACGTAACGGCCGCTCCATTAATGTGAATGTGTGGTTCTTTATGCAACGCATCAACATTATTCAGCATGTTGTAAACCTGAAATATGGTTTAGGTGTGGAACTGAATAACTACAGCTTCGAAAAAAGTGTGCGTTATAACAATGATCCTGTAACAACTATCAGCATCGACAACAATATCAAGTACAGGAAAAATAAACTGGCCGCCGACTATTTAACAGTGCCTGTTATGCTCGATTTCAACTTTGCCCCTAAGCGTAAAAGAGGTTACGGCTTCAGCGCAGGTGTAAGTGCTGGTTACCTCTATGCATCTCGTCAGAAAATGAAGAGCGAAGAAAACGGCAAAGAAAAGAACAGGAGCAACTTTAACCTGGAGCCATGGAAGCTTTCAGCCATTGGCGAACTGAACCTTGGTGTAATGCGCCTGTACGGCAGCTATGCACTCAACAATTTACACAAAAACGGACTGGAACAAACACCTTACAATATTGGTATCCGGCTTAGCAGCTGGTAATACAGCTAACGCTGTATTCTCTGGCGAACCGCTTCTCAATTGAGGAGCGGTTTTTTGTAGACTATAACAAAGATTGAGGAAAGTTTTTCCTTTACTTTGCCCAAAAGAATATTTGCCATGAGTTATAAAGTAATCGATATTGAAGGCATTGGACCAAACTATGCAGCACGCCTGGAAACAATGGCCATTTTTACAACCGACGATCTGCTGGCACAAGGCAGTACGAAAAAAGGAAGAGCTGGAATAAGTGAAGTAACAGGTCTTCCGGAAAACCTCATCCTTACCTGGGTGAACCACGCCGATCTTCACCGCATAAACGGTGTTGCCGGGCAAACAGCTGAGTTGCTGGAAGCAGCCGGAGTGGATACCGTAAAAGAACTGGCTACACGCAATGCGGAAAACCTGCATGCTAAATTGCAGGAGACCAACGAGAAGTTTGGATTGACCGGTAAAGTTCCTTCCGCAGAAAGTCTTGCAGCCATGATTGCCGAAGCAAAAACACTGGAGCAAAAAGTTTTTCACTAAGCATTCTTACGCATAAAAGAAAAGCCGCTTTAATAACGAAGCGGCTTTATTGTTCGTAACTGTTACATGTTATCCACCACTTCTTCATAAAGGGATTGTTAATTAAATTCACAACCATACTATAGCATAATTTTTGCCCGTTAATATCGTACTGTTGAAAACATGGTGTACATGAAAAGCCAATCAACCCCGCTCGTTTTTTGTTCTGTGCTGATGCTCACATTATCCGGATTTAGTTTTTTCAGCCGGAGCAAAACAGTTTTACACAAACCTGTTGAAAGAAAATCAGCTTATTACAAAGTGGTGATTGACAAAAGCAAATATGAATTGAAAGTGTATGACGAAGACGGCTGGTTGTTTACTATTCCTGTTGTGTTTGGCTCAAGTGAACTAAGCGATAAAATGATGGAAGGCGACAGACGCACACCGGAAGGAAATTATAAGATCATTGCAAAAAAGATCCACTCTGAATGGGGTCATTTTCTTCTGCTTGATTACCCCACCAGCAGCGACCTGGAAAAATTCTATGCACGCAAATCGCAGGGAATTATTCCGCCCAATGCCAAGCCAGGTGGCGGTATTGGCATTCATGCAACAAGGCGCAATGAAGACCGTTTTATTGACTACTACTACAACTGGACACTGGGTTGCGTTTCAACCAAACGGGAGTATGCAAAAGAGTTGTACGATCTGTTACCCATTGGTACAGAAGTAAGCATCCTGCATTAAAATACCCTCTCATGGGTATGAAAACAATCAACAGCTATTGCAATATTTGGTTTCAAACTCCACAACAACATGAAACCAATTTATGCCCTGCTTCTCCTCGTTGCAGGCAGTAGTGTTACACTACAGGCACAACAGCTTTCAAAAGAAGGCACGCACGAAATTTCAAAAAAAGCAAACAAAGGATATCTCTACGAGCCCACTGTTGACGAAAGCAGGAATGAGCTTAGCATGACCTATGTTACGAAAGCAACAGGTAAAAAGGCAAAGTTTGAGACCTATTTCTTTGATCTTGATTTCAACTTTAAAAAAGTAGAAGAAAGCGAAGTGCCACTTGAGCGCTTGAAAGGCTATAAAGCAGATAAAGGAGAAGAATACACATTTGATGCAGTAACTGTTGAACCCAATATGCTGGGCACGCTTATTTTAAAGCGAAAGATCTACAAGAAAAAATGGAACTGGTTTTGGGGCGGATACGATACCAAGATCACATTTGGTGAAAAAATAAAACCAAAGAGTGATGATGGTGGTAAGTTCCAGTACATTGGCCATGCAGAACAAGGCGGCTCTGGCAACATCCTCATTATTGCAGGCGATAAAGGAACAGGTTTAGGCAATACGCTGAAGATGGGTACAGAAATTCATATTCTCCGCTTCGATCCCGAGCTAAATAAGATTGCCGACCAGCTGGTAAAATTTGAGCATCCGCAAACACTTGTATCTGCCAGTACCGACGATCAGGACGATGATGCAGATACAGACAGTGATGTGCTTTTATTATTTGCACCAATGGGTGGTAAAGGATATAAAAATGTTGCCGACCCCAATGCCACCAATTATACCTATGTGCGTGTTGGTGCCGATGGATCAATTAAAGAGCGCATCAGCGTAGTGTCAAAAACAGGCATCTTCAATGGCAACATGTTTATTACTGTTGGCGAAGATGTATTGATCATGGGCGCCACAGGTGATAAAGCAGATGACTATTACAACGAAAAATTTACTGCACCTGTAAATATGCGTGACGATGAAATTGAAAAATTTAAAGCCAAAGGTTTTCAGATTGTAAAGATCAGTGGCGGTAAAGTTGCATTTGTAAGTAATAACACATTAGATGATTTTGAAAAAAAATCGCAATCACCTCCTTCACAAAAAAAGAACCCGGAATATACTGGTCGCAAGTTTAAGGTGGCCGATATTAAAGTATTAAGCAATGGTGACATTCTCCTGGCCGGACAGAAATATACCAAACCAAAAAATGGCGGGCATGTAGTGAAATTTGGCGGACTTGGTTCAATTGGCGGCGGCAATGGCGGCCCTGAATATGAAGATATCATTATGATGCACTTTGGCGGTAATGGTGTATTACGTGCATCCTATGGTGTACGGCGTGAAGAAAATGATAAAGAAGCAAAAACTTCGCCCAATAATCAAATGATCATGGAAAGCAGCGATGGTAAATCAGTGTATTGGACCATCATGGAAATGAAAGGATGGAAACAGGAAAAAGAATTAGGCGAAAGCAAATACAAATTCCTGCTGTATCCTAATGTTACCAAGATTAATGTAGAAGCTGCCACCATTGGCAATTTTGTACAGCTGGGGCAGGGAAAAACAGACTACTATGTAAACAACAAATACCCTTCTTTACCAATTGGCAAAGGTCAGATCGTTTACCTCGGAGAAAATAAAAATGGTAAAACATTATGGTTTGCCAAAATGCCTTTAGAATAAACAGTACAACAGGTGTTTACCCAAAACCCGTATTGTAAAAAAGAACCCCTGCTAAAGCGGGGGTTTCGTTTTTTATAATTTACCAGTTACAATTTCATCTACAACGCCGGGATCGAGCAAGGTGGATGTATCGCCTAAACTTGACAACTCACCTTCAGCAATCTTCCTGAGAATACGACGCATGATCTTTCCACTTCTTGTTTTTGGCAAGCCTTTTACAAATTGGATTTTATCCGGCTTTGCAATAGGGCCAATTACACGTGTTACTGTTTGCAGAATATCTTTTCTTGTAAGCTCTTCATCATCATTATGCATGTGCCCATAGATCACATACGCATAAATACCCTGACCTTTTACATCATGCGGATAACCAACCACCGCACTTTCAACAACACCAGCATGCATGTTAATGGCATTCTCCACTTCAGCTGTACCAATACGATGGCCGCTTACATTCAATACATCATCAACACGACCGGTGATGCGGAAATTGCCATCAGCATCTTTCAATGCACCATCACCTGTAAAGTATAAATTTTCATACGTTGCAAAATAGTTTTGTCTGCAGCGTTCATGATCACCATAAGTTGTACGGAGAATTGCAGGCCATGGCGCTTTAATGCAAAGGTTGCCTTTGATCATTCCATCTTCATCAGGCTCTGTTACTTCTTTTCCGTTTTCATCAACAAGAATCGGTTGTACTCCCGGCATAGGTAACGTTGCCCAACTTGGTTTTGCAGGTGTAACACCGGCCATATTTGAAATTAAACAACCACCTGTTTCGGTTTGCCACCATGTATCAACAATAGGACACTTTCCTTTGCCCACATGTTCATCATACCAATGCCATGCTTCTTCGTTAATGGGTTCACCAACAGTGCCCAGTATTTTTAACGAGGAAAGGTCTTTTCCTTTTAACGGATCTAATCCAAAACCCATTAAGCTGCGTATGGCTGTTGGTGCTGTATAAAGAATATTTACTTTATGCTTATCAACAATATCCCAGAAACGTCCTGCATCGGGCCAGGTAGGAATACCTTCAAACATGAGTGAAGTTGCGCCCGCACTTAACGGACCGTACAAAATATAACTGTGCCCTGTTATCCAGCCAATATCTGCAGTACAGAAATGTACATCGCCTTTGTTGTACTGAAAGGTGTTTACGAATGTATAATTCGTCCACACCATATACCCTGCACTGCTGTGCACCACACCTTTTGGTTTACCTGTGGAGCCGCTGGTATATAAAATGAACAACGGATCTTCTGCATCCATTTCTTCTGCGGGGAATGATACAACACCATTCTTTTCAACTTGGTGTTCTGCATGTTCCATTTCATCTTCCCACCACACATCTCTTCCTTTCAACATTGATACAGGAGTGCGGGTGCGTGTATATACAATAACTTTTTTTACTGTTCTGTTTCCGATCAACGCATCATCAATTACACTCTTGAGCGGAATATCTTTATTACCACGGTAAGCACCATCGCAGGTAACAATAAACTCTGCCTGTGCATCGTACAAACGATCGGCAATACTTTGTGCACTAAAGCCACCAAAGATCACACTATGAATTGCACCAACACGTGCGCAACCTAACACGGCATACGCCAGCTCAGGCACCATGCCCATGTAAATACAAACACGGTCGCCTTTTTTGACACCGTTATTAATGAGCACCTGTGCAAACTGGCAAACACGTTTATGCAAACGGTTGTACGTTACAACACGCACACGCTCTTCGGGATTGTTTGGTTCCCAGATAATAGCGGGTTTATCGCCCATTGTTTCAAGATGCCGATCGATACAGTTTTCAGTAATGTTCAGCTTAGCACCTTTAAACCATTCTACTTTTGGTTCACGGAAATTCCACTCAAGCACTTTGTCCCATTTTTTGCGAAACAGGAAATGCTGTGCAACAGAACCCCAGAATGTTTCAGGATCATCAACACTTTTCTGATATGCTGCTTTGTACTCGTCGTAAGATTTAATCTGGTAAGGATATGACATCATTCGTTTTTTCGGGCCATAAATATAAAAAGATTGCAGGCTTATGCAGCGATTTTTATTCAACACTGGTCTTTTAATTGAAAGAACACGAACAATACCCTATTGATCTGTTCGATGTCTGTTCATATGGTTGGTTTTTTATGAAAGCCCTTGTTGTTTAGCAAGGGCTTTTTGTTTGTATGACAGCTTTTGCTATTTTTAAGGTCTCAGCAAACAATGGATAACTCCCGGCCTTTTCTCATCATGGCAACGATTGCCTTTCTTACATTGCTGCATATACAATCGTATGCGCAATGTTCAAGCAATGTTTTATTTTATGAAAATTTTGGCGGAGATCTCAATTCACCACTAACAGGCCCAAGACTTCCGGCGGGTGTAACTACCTATACATTTGATTCGCTCGGAACAATAGCTGATGGTGAATACGCCATCCGCAAAACAACGGCGAACATTGCAAATGGCCAACCGCAATATTCCACCTGGCATGTAGGATACGACCGTTCATTTTCCGGAAATATGATGATTGTGAATGCTGATTACACAGCTGGAAAATTTTACGAAACAAGAGTTGATAATCTTTGTTCCGGTTCACAACTTTATTTCTCTGCATGGGTAGCTAACCTGTTGAAAGCAGGCGTTACCGATCCGCTCGACCCTGTATTACGTTTTGAAATTGCAAGCGCTGTTACGGGTAATGTATTGTCTGATTTTGTTACACCTGTTATTCCCCGTTTCGGTTCCTTTACCTGGACAAAGTATGGTTTTAACTTTTCGCTGCCCGCAGGTGAAAATTCAGTTATACTTCGCATATTCAACAACCAGGTTGGCGGACTTGGGAACGATCTCGCACTTGATGATATTGAGTTTACATTGTGTGGTGCAACAATTGCACCTGTAGTGAGTGGTACAATGTTGAATACAAACGATGCCTGTACAGGTAATAATGTTTCCATAAGCACTACTATAAGTGGCGGCTCTTATGCAGCCCCTGCCTACCAATGGCAATTCAACAATGGCAGTGGCTGGAACAATATTCCTGGTGCCAACAGCACAAGTCTTACCATCAACAATATTCAGAAATCAGATAGTGGCAACTACCGTTTGCTTGTGGCTGAAGCTGTAAATATTAATTCTGCCAATTGCCGTTCTGTGTCACCATCAATACCTGTTCATGTATTTGCACCAACCCCGCCTCTGCTGTACAGCAATTTGCCTGTATGCGAAGCAAAAGATCTGTTGCTTGTTGTTCCGGTTGATGCCATTGCATATATATGGACAATAAATGGCAATCCGCTAAATCTGAGTAGCGATACATTGCGGGTAAGGAATGTAAGCGCTGCAAACAACGGCAAGTATCATGTACGGTTAATTACAAAAGGTGGTTGTTCAAGTAGTGACTCAGCCATCGTCAGCATTCAGACAAACACGCTGCAACGCATGGTTCCAACAGATACATTGCTTTGTGATGCACAAACGCTTTTTGCCGATGCTCAACAGGCTGCTGCCACATCGTATTTATGGAATGATGGCAGCACCGATCCGCAACGGACAATTACCAATACAGGAACATACAGTGTACGAACAAGTGATGCTGTGTGTGAACGTATTGACAGTTTTATTGTAAGCCGTACATATACACCCACCGTTCAACTACCGGCCGACACCACACTTTGCGTAAACGAACCTTTAACGGTGAATGCAGCCAACCCGTTAGCTGACTTTTATTTGTGGAGCAACAATGTTACTGACAGCAGTATTATTATTACCAACGCAGGTACATATGCAGTTGCTTTGGGTAATGCATGCGGTGTTGCTGTTGATGAAATTCTTGTTGCCTATAAAGATTGTGCCGACATGATATTTGTACCCAATGCCTTTACACCAAATGGAGACCGGTTGAATGATGTTTTGTTTGCAAAAGCCTTCTTCCGCATTGAAGCATTTGATTTTAAAATATTCAACCGCTGGGGTCAGCAAATTTTTATCACGAAAGATCTCTTTACCGGATGGGATGGGCGTATGAATAACCAGAAAGCACCTGCCGGTCAATACACATGGCTGATTAGTTATACAAGAAACGGTAAGCTATACAAGCAAAAAGGCACCGTTCTCCTTATTCCATAGCACTGCACAAAAGTGTCCTGCATTTCATTTATTTTTGAACCAAACACAGCACATGTCCATTGAGGTAAAGAACCTGGTTAAAATGTATGGTGAGCAGAAAGCAGTAAACGGCATCTCCTTTAAAGTAAACAAAGGAGAGATCGTTGGTTTTCTTGGGCCAAATGGTGCAGGAAAAAGCACTACGATGAAAATGATCACAGGTTATCTTCAGCCAAGTGCAGGTGAAGCAATGGTGTGCGATGTTAAAGTAAAAGATGAAGCTACAGCCACCAAACAAAAGATAGGTTATCTCCCCGAAAGCAATGCATTGTACTACGACATGTATGTGAGAGAATATCTTGCTTTCATTGCTGAAGTACACGCTGTTGAAAATCCAAAAGACAAGATCCAAAAAACAATTGAACAGGTAGGCTTAACGCCTGAAGCACATAAAAAAATTGCACAGCTTTCAAAAGGTTATAAGCAGCGTGTGGGTTTGGCAGCTGCACTTATTCATGATCCTGAAGTATTGATCTTAGATGAGCCGACAAGTGGACTTGATCCCAACCAGATCGTTGAAATACGCAACGTCATTAAAGAGCTGGGCAAGAATAAAACAGTGTTGTTTTCTTCGCATATCATGCAGGAAGTGCAGGCCATTTGCGAACGGGTGATCATCATCAACAAAGGAAATATTGTGGCCGATGATAAGCTTTCGCACTTGGTGAAAAATGCACACTCAGGGTCTGTTACACTTGAAATAAAAGAAGAAATAGAAGAATCACTATTTGATCAAATCCAAAACATCTCAAGAGTTAACAGAACTACCTGGAACTTCAAGACAGATAATCCGGAGCAGTTAAAGAAACAATTACTGCAGATTTGTGTTGACAAAAACCTGAACATTCTTTCACTTTCGAGTGATACTAATAATCTTGAAGATGTGTTCAGAAGCTTAACTTCCTGAGTGCATGT
>NZ_CAMLGT010000144.1 GCF_946479605.1 uncultured Lacibacter sp. | reverse complement strand
TTATAGGTTTGCTTATTATTTTCCTGTTTACCTTCTCTTTCTGTTTGTGAAGGAGATTGCAGAATAAGATGTGTTTCGTTTGAGCCGGAATAATAATGCAGGTTCATTATATAAGTCACGGGCTCTAACTTCCAACTGCCTTTTTTTGCTAAACTTCCCCATTCATTGGTTCTGTTGCTGGCTGATTTGCTCCACCACCCACCCTTACCTTGTTTGGGTGTAATTGTTAGTTTGTTGCCATTTAGTTTCCAGGTGCCGGTTTCATATACAAACTGGATATCTTTTACATATACTGCCCAGTTTTTCATCCGGAATAAATAAGTGCCGTCATCATAAAAAGTAT
The DNA here is from genome assembly GCF_946479605.1 of uncultured Lacibacter sp. Next base: position 9,332 of record NZ_CAMLGT010000144.1, on the reverse strand, counting down.
ATTCCTTTCTGAAATAACCGCCGGAAGGTTGTGGAAAGCCGTTTGAGTATCCACTGGTTTCAATAATATAATAAACCCATAGACCCACAATTGATGAATTGCTATTTTTCTGCCTGGTTGTGGGCGTTGAATTCGAAATATCATTTTGAGATACCTTAGCAAGTTCTAATGAATTAATAAATGCTAACAATTCGTTTTGGTATTTATCTGTATTGGTCATTAGCACAACGCTTATTGTTTGGTTGCCACCTGTAGCTGTGAGCAATGTGGCAACTCCTTTCTGTGCGCCATCGGTATAGTTGGCTGTGCCTGAAATAATGTCCCAATCATTTTCTTTAGCAGGTTGCTGCATTGCTGGTTCAGCATTTACCAGTACCGAACCTTTTATTAATCTGTTCCAGTCAGTTTTAAAATTTTCTTTGGCAGTTGCATCACTTGCAGTTGTTTTAGTAACGAGTGCAATAGCATAAGCTCCTGTTTTTTTATCAGTAACAGACAACTGCACGCCACCTTCGTTTGTTTGTTGTTGCCAACCTTTAGGTATGATGAAGGAAATTTTATCGAGGGTTTGCTTTTGCGCAAAAATGCTCGTTGTAAAAAAAAGTACGGCTATAAAAACGAGTGTTACTTTCATATAATTAATTGTTGCTTGAAATAAATGCAGGTAAAATTGGTGGTTCGTTAATAAATATGATTTTGTACTATTATTGAATTATTTCCCTCAACGCATCTATATCAAAATTTTTCAAGAAGTTATTGAATATCCTTTCTGAAAATCCTTTTTCTTTACTTAACTCATATCTGAATTGTACTTCCATAAACAGAGGCTTGGTTGTCTGGTCGTTCGGAGCTTTAAAATAAACGGGGTTTAAAATGTACAACGCAGATGTATTTTCATCTTCTGCTTCATAAAACTTCCCCAGATTTTCTAATCGTTTATTAGCATCGTAAGTTCTGTTGTTATTATCCACTACAGCAGGCTTCTGCAGCCATTCAGTTTTTTTGGTAGCAAGCAATTCTTTTATTTTCGTTTTTTTTGCTTCATAGATTTTCGGGTATGCAAGTTTATCTTCTTCCAGTATGGCGATATCTTTTTTCGCCCATTCGGATGTGCTGTTTCCAATGTTTTTCATCTTAACTGCATGATCGAAATAGAAATTGGCTTTTTCTATTTCCAGGTATTCCAGCATGTCTTCCAGAAATTTTTTTCTGCTAACCGGAACCAATAGCGGTATACCAGGTTTGGTTATTATATAATGCCGGTCGATCCATTTGTAAGAATCAGGCCCACGTTTATCATATCTATCTCCGCTAAGCCAGTTTTCTGTATACCCCTCTCCATTAATGATTTTTAAAAAATCAGCATGCTTGTTTTTATAATCATTTGAGCGATTGGCGAGCATCATCGTTTCTGATATATATTGTGAAATCTTGCTGGGATTATTTTTTTTGTTTGTTTGAAAGTCGGCTCCGTTCTTAGCTTCCACTGGTATTTCGTAACGAAATCTTCCGTTAATGGAAAACTCACCTGTGCCACCTGCTTTTGCATCTGTAGGGATGTATGGATTGATATCTACTCTAAGTACGGAGCGGTATTCATCTACAATTTTGGTTACATGATCCTTTACATGACATACGAATTGATAGAATCCCAACTGATAACCGTACCTGGCGTAAGTGCTTTTTCCGTAATCACTGTTACCCCACCTGGCAAAGCTAACACGGGCGGCACAGCCGGTAAGTATAAAATTTTTACGGCTGGCTTCTTCCAGTTTTTCTATAGCAATGAGGTTTTTCATCATTGCAGTTTTTTCGGTTGCAGTACCCTTTAAACTGATTGGGCCATATTTTGGATTGGTATGATCGGTATAAATTCCAGCGACATCATCAGCTGTTCCGTTACAGGGTGTGAGAGGATGAGTTATTTTTTTAGCTTGCGAAAAACAGGCAGCTGCAGTAAGTAAAAAAAGCAGTGTGATTGTATTGCGTTTCACAGTGTCGAGTATTTTAGATGAGTAGATAATTTCTGTTCAGCCGGTAGTATCAGAAATTAGGAGGCGTAATTGTCCAGCTCTGACCTGTCTTTAAATCAAACCCGTTTGTAGTAACCGGTAGTGGCTTTCCGCTTTTATCATAGGTATAATAAATCCAACAAACTCTCTGTGGTTTCAATAATACAGTAGTTGCCATTGTTGCGTTGCAAGCCTGTGTATCATTGCAGGAAACAACGGTGGCATTCTCAAAATATACCTGGTATTTTATTTGGTTAATACCTACCTGTGCGTTTGGTTGTGCAAGCACCGTTACGAGGCCTTTATCTATTTGCTTGCCTGTTTGTGTATGTGCCATAAAATCAGCACTGGCAGAACATGGATTAAATTTAAACGAAACAGTTGTTGAACGGTTTTGACCTGAAGTAGTTGCTTCAATTATTTCAACCTGTTTTTCATACAATCTGTATTTTGAATTGCCCACAAACTTGTTACTGTTGATGCTGCCTAAAAATTTCCCGAAAGTGAGATCCTGTGCAACACAGGTTACTGCTACTGTAAGAAGGAAGATTGCGAGTGAAAGTATTTTTTTCATTATGTTTCTTGTTGATTAGAATTTTATTTAAAAATGCCAGTGCCTTGAACAGAACCAGCTCCAGTGTTGAGGCTCATTCGCCCTTCAGCCCCGGCACTTGCACTTGCTGGTCCAATACCTGCTTCAGCTTCCACGCTTCCGGTTATTACAACATCAGAAATGCCATTGCGATCAATTTCAATATCGGCGCCTGCACCAGCACTTACGCTTGCTTCCAATGGTCCAACCTTTCCGCCTGCACTTATTTTAGGACCAATACTTACAGTGCAGTTTTTAAATGAATCGCCAAAACCGGCATGATCAAGATCCTGTTGCATGGTAACGCCAAATGCAGCGGCATTAAACGTTGTTGTCATGCCATTGCAATCAAGCTTTATGGAGCCTCCAAAACTTTTTAAACCTACATTGAAATCGCTGTTGATGTTACAGTTGGGATCTTTGAATGCAGTCAGCTTTCCGTTTTTGCCATCTGCAGCATCTGCACATTCATATTTTGTAACCGACTCAAAGTTGAAACCGTTTTGTGTAAGACTTAATGCTCGTAACCATTGCATTTTTAGTCCGGCATTTACTCCCGGTAATATTTCAGCATAAGACGTGTAAAGAGCAGCGTAAGAAAGTTCATTGAGCAATTGTTTTTCTGCAGTTAAATATTCCATATACAAGACTTCGAGCCTGCTGTTATAAGATTGCAGAAATTCATCGGATGCTTTTACTCCTTCAATACAAAGTTGCTCATTGCTTACAGACCCTCCTTCTCCAACATCCTTCGATTTTTCATTTATCTTTTGCATAGCGTCCTGGTATTTTTTCTTCATGGCAGCACCATCTCCATTCACAAACTCAGTTATTCGTTGAATTGCTGCCTGTTTCTTTTTTTGCAGGTTTTGTAAAATAATATTTTCTCTTGCATTCATTTCTTCAGCAAACATGGGTGCTCCAACAATTTGCATAGCTGCACTCTGACTAACAGAACCTGGTTTGCTGACAGCTTTGTTCATCGTAGTCATAAACTGTTTCTGTTGCTCTTCCATTTTTTTTGCCATCAGCTTGTTTGATTCTTCCGTAATTTTTTGCAGCGGTTTTATTTGCAGATCAATATCTTTTCTGAATTGTTTCCAGATGGGCTCAAGGGCTTTGTATTCTGCTACTGATTTTGGAAATGGCGGCATGGAAAACCCTCCCAATTGAAGTAAGTCATCGCTTTTATTTGCCGGAGGAAAATGGTTATAATCATTTGCTCCGGGAAAGTAACCCAGTTGAATTAACTTATCTTTTCTCTGTTGTGTAGCTCCTTGCTTAAATGCAGCTTTGGCATGTGCCAATGCCGCTGTTTTATTTCCTTTGCTTTCTGCAATCAGGCATTTGGTTTCATTGGCCTGTGCATGACCTGCGTTCAATAGCAAGGTGCTGTCTAAGTATTTGTTTGCTTTCTCTATTTCCCCCAAGGCAAACCATGCTTGCCCTATGTTGTTTAAAATGGTTGTGTTCTTTTTAAATCTTGCATTCAGGTTATTCAGGATAGGTATTGCCAGTTCAGGCGCACCCATCATGGTGAGCATAGATGCATAGTTGCTGAGGTTATCTGTATTGTTTACATCATTGCTGCATACTTGCGCCATTAATGCCAAAGCAATTTGTGTTTTTCCCTGCATCCACAACAAGGTCGCAGCATTTCCTATTTCATCTGTTGAAGAACCTTTTTCTTTTAATGCCAGATAGATTTCGTTGGCTTTATTTTTTGCAGCAGGTAATACTGCTGCAAAAATATTTTTACCGGTATTGCCAACATATACACCCATGCTTGCAGTTGATGGAGTGGTTGCTATAGAAGCAATTGACTTTGTGTTTTTTTCCGGAACCAACCCTACGGAGTTTTTTGTTTTAGGCGCATTGTTATTATTAATCTGCTGATTGGCGTCATTTATTTTTGCGCCCATTCCAAAAACGTTTAATAGACTGTCGTAACTCTTCTTGGCCTTTGGGTCCATTTTAGAAGTTTTCTCATTCAGTTTTTTCATGGCTTCTGCATACTCCTTCTTATCTTTTTCAATTTGTTCTTTGGAAGGTCTTTGAGCAAAAGCTGCAATCATACATGAGAAGAATAAGAACAGCGAGAGGATCTTTTTCATTCTTAAAATGTTGTATTGTTGTAATTTTTATGCATCACTTGTTATAATAGGTATAAACAGTAGTATCAGCGAATGCCAGCACAGCTCCCGGCTGTGTGTACAGATTAAATATCCTTCGGGTAATCAGTCCCATAGAATTTGTTTGATAAGCATATTCCGTTGTTTGTGTTACGGAGTTGTTGTTTAACTTATTGTAACGGGTTGTTTTTTTCAGCAGGTTGTTGGCAGGTTTTCCAAAAAGAAAAGTGGGCAATCCTGAATTGTAATAGTCTGCACGGAATGGGAGGTCATAGGCATACTCATATACTACAGAGTCGTTGCCATTTGGAACAGAAGGGCTGTTAGAAATTCTTTCATTTAACGAATATGATGCTGCTCCGTTTTGATAGTAATAGCGATTGATATTTTTGTAAGAGGAATAATCATGAATTTCCATTTCCCTGGTTCCATCGCTGTTGTAGTTATACTTTGATGTTTGAGTTATTGCTGTATTGTTGGTAATCCAACTTGTGTCAATGTACCCGTATGCGTTTAACTTGTAATAAGTTTTGGTTGGCGAAGGGGTGCCGTCAACAACCAGATCCTGCGTGTACAAACCATTGTTTAGCGTAATGCTGTTGTCACTAATCCGCCCTGTAGAATACCGGGTTGTATAGTTAAGTGTTGTTCCGCTATAGATATAGGTAGTGGTATCCGACGAAAACTCAGATGATGTTGTGGTATAACTTCTTCTTGAATGAACGGCCGTTTTCAGTTTAAATTGGCTATAATCTATAATAGCTGGCTGGCTGTCGTTTTTTGAACAGGAAGCTAATACAATGCTTGTGGGGATGAGAAAAAATAGTGTTTTCATTTTTTTGTTTTCTGTGTGAAGTAAAAATAGCCTTACCCAAAATTTCCAGGCATCGTTAAAAAAGATGATTTTAGTGCTGGGTGGAAAATCATTAAAAAAGATGAGCCGGAACTTTTCTTCAAAAGCATTATTTTGTACCATGCAGAACTGCATTCTATCGTTATGAGAACAATTGTACTTTATTTTGTTTTGGTGCTTAACACCTACAAACTTTACGGTCAAACTTCAAATACGCTGGATAGCCTTCAGCATGTGCTGTTATCTGCTAAGAATGATACAAACAAAATAAAGCTGTTGCTCAACATTCAAAAACTTTATACAGGTAAAAACTATGATAGTTTTTATTATTATTTAACAAAGGCAGATGAGCTGGCCAAAAATCTCAAAACGGATTACATGGCCTTTAATATAAATGCAGGCTATGCTGAATATTTTTATTATAAAAACGATTATAAGCAATCCATTGCTTATGCCACTGAAAGTAAGGATATAGCAGAAAAGCGAAAAGATTTAAAACTGCTTGCCAAAAGTTATAACAACCTCTCGGCTATTTATAACCATTTTGGAAGACACAAAAATGCAATTGATTGCATCTTAAAATGTCTGGAAATTTCTGAACAATCCAAGGACAGTGCAAGTTTCCCAATTCGAAATCTTACCGCATCCAATACTTATTTTAACTTGCAGCAATACGACAAAGCAATTGAGTATGCGGGAAAAGCCATCAGTTTTGGATGGCGGTTTAATAATCTGTTTGCTGTGTTAATGGGTTTAAATAATCAGTCGGCTAGCTATTCTGCACTTAATCAGCTCGATAGTTCAATAAGTATAAGCAAACGTCAACTGGCTTTGGCAAAGGAACTTGAAGACATTGTCAATATAAATTATGCCTTGATTAATTTATGTCTTGATAATTACAGGGCGGGTAATAACAATGCCCTGGCGATATATGCCGGAGAATTATCTGAGTATGCAAAAAAATTTCCGGACGAAAAGCTGGTAAGTGAAATTTATAATGCTATCGCTAGTCATTATATAGCGAGCGAGAAATTCGATTTGGCCAGGTCACTGTTAGACAGTGGCATCGCCATAGCAAAAAGAGATGAGAATACTGATGCACTAGGCAACTTGTACAGGATGTACACTGTCTTAAGTAACAGACAGGGTAATACAAAGGAAGCTGAAAAGTATGCTTATAAATATGATTCTATTTTAAGGGCAGCTAATGTAAAGGAGCTGAATTTTTATGCTGAAGACCTGGAAACAAAGTATGAAACTCAAAAAAAGGAATCGCAGATAAAACTGCAGCAATCGCAAATAAAACAAAAGAACACCCTCAACTATTTGTTGATTGCAAGTGCCACAGCTATACTCATTATTTTACTTCTCACCTACCGTAATCACCGTAACCGCCAAAAATTACAACAGGCAAAAATTGAAGAGCTGGAAACAGAAAAGCAACTCACCGCCACCGAAGCTGTGCTCAAAGGAGAAGAACAGGAGCGGAGCCGTCTTGCCAAAGATCTTCACGATGGATTAGGCGGAATGCTCAGCGGTATTAAACATTCATTAAGCAGTATGAAAGAGAATTTAATTATGACGCCTGATAATGCTCGGGCATTTGAGCGAAGCATTGATATGCTCAATTCGTCTATCAGTGAAATGCGCCGGGTGGCGCATAACCTCATGCCGGAGATGTTAGTAAAATATGGATTGGACATTGCATTAAGAGAATTCTGTAGCGAGATTACGGGTAGTGGTATTACAAAGGTAAATTATCAATCTATTGGCATGGATAACGCTGTTATTGAACAAACGGCAGCTGTGGCCATTTACCGTAGTACACAAGAGTTGGTGAACAATGCCATAAAGCATGGTAATGCCAATGAGGTACTGGTACAATTACATTTATACAAACAGGAGAAAATATTAGCCCTTACTGTTGAGGATGATGGAAAAGGGATGAATGTGGAAGTGCTAAAACAATCGAATGGAATAGGTTGGAAGAACATTCAGAACAGGGTGGATTTTTTACAGGGAAAATTAGATGTTCAGTCGGAACCCGGCAATGGAACATCGGTAATGATTGAAATTAAAATCTGATGGCAACAAGTATTTTTATAGTGGATGACCATTATATGGTGATAGAAGGCATACGTTCTTTATTGCAAAACGAAGAGGCCATTGAATGGATGGGGCATGCTACCAGTGCTGCTTCCTGCCTCAGTTTTTTAAAAAAGCAACAACCCGATGTAATTTTGATGGATGTAAACCTGCCTGACAGAAACGGAACAGAGCTTTGTAAAGATGTAAAAGAATTATATCCGGCGGTATTGGTGCTGGGCCTCAGCACATTTAATCAGCAGGCCGTTATACGTAATATGGTTGATAATGGCGCATCGGGATACTTGTTGAAGAATGCCTCAAAAAATGAGATACTGGAAGCCATCACTACAGTATTGAATGGGAAACAATATTTGAGTTTTGAAGCTGCACTTTCTATGAAAGAAAGAAGTCAAGACTCACCGGTTATCACCCGAAGGGAAAAAGAAATATTGCTGTTAATTGCTGAGGGGCTTACCAATGCAGAAATAGCTGAAAAGTTATTCATTAGTATTCCCACTGTAAATACACACCGTAAAAGCCTTTTAGAAAAGTTTGATGTAAAAAATACCGCCTTGCTTATAAGCAAAGCCATACGATATGGGTTTGTTCAAAATGAAATTTAATATTGATTGCCTGCCGGGAACATATTATTGACACCCATGCTGACATTTACTGGTTTATACGAAGTAAAATAAAAAGCGTCGCCTGAAAAAGCAACGCTTAACCAAAACAACTGCATGAGAAATATCAGGGCAGATCAATACTTCTAATGGTCCATTCATTTGTAATAGTACCATCTCCATATTTATCCCAAAAGACCACTTGTAACTTGTAATTTTTTTCCCATTCCATGGGCTTGCCTGTGTTAATGGTACATTTCAACCTGGTAGCTTCATCTTTTGAAAACACATCATTACCTGCAAACAGATCTTTTTCATCTAAAAGAACAATGCCTTGCTCATCGGTAATGCGTAGTGAGCAACCGGCAGATACCTTATCTCCCTTTTCTGCAAAACCACTCACACCATCATTTATCAATACAAAACTTTCACCAATAGGAATATCTGTATGCCGCAGCCGTTCATCATTCATCATTAAAAAAACCGATTCCGGTTTAATGCCCTGGTAGTGTGCTGTTAAGCCTGTTGTAAGATCTTTTGTAATGCCCGTAACATTTTTTCCGGAACAGGCAGTGAAAAGGAGAAAAACAGAGAGGCATGATGCAGCCGGTAACAGAGCCACCGGCTTAACAATCGTGCAGGTTAAAAACTGTAAGGTGTTCTTCAGCAACATCTGGTTATTAAAACGCTTATTATTCTGCTGCGTGTGCAGAAGGTGTTTTTCGTTGTTAGTTTAACGATGTAAAAATGCAACAGTTGAAAACGAAATAAAAACTTTAAACAGCAAACTGCAGAATAGAAACGTTGAAGCGTGGTAAAATGCAAGTAAAGCGATTTCTTAATCGGCAAGTATTTCCTGGATGGCTTCTTTTGTAAGTGGTTTTACAAAAACTTTTTTCACCGTGGGGAATTCTTTTGCTTTCACGGCATCTTCGTTATAAACAGAAGATGTATAGAGATATACGTTTGAATTGAATTTACTGCGATGCTCCAGCTGATCGATTTTACGCAGAAACTCCCAGCCATCCATTAAAG
>NZ_CAMLGT010000143.1 GCF_946479605.1 uncultured Lacibacter sp. | reverse complement strand
CACCGTATCGGTTGCAATATTCGATTCTGCAGCGATCATTTTGTAACTCTTCCCATTTACCAGCATTTGCAGAATTTCTTTTTCACGTGGAGTAAGCTGGTAATCGGTAAAAACCGCAGGTTGCATATTTACCCTGAACAATTCAAGCATACGCCTTGCTATACCCGGCGTCATGGGAGAGCCGCCGTTTTCCACTTCTTTCAACGCATCAATATAACCAGATGGTGAAGTGGTTTTTAAAATATACCCCGATGCGCCTGCACAAATTGCATTAAAGATATAGTTGTCGTCAAAAAAAGCTGTTTGTATCAGCACATGTACAGCAGGAAAATGCTGCCTGATCAATTTTGTAGCTTCAATACCATTGAGGCCGGGCATTTCAATGTCCATCAGCACAATGTCGCTGGGGTTTTCCTGCAATACCTGCAGCATATTATTGCAGTTGGCGTACACTCCGGTACAGGTAAATCCATCGGCTGATTCCAGCAACACCTGCAATGTTGTGCGCAGGTGTTTATTGTCTTCAAAAACTGCAATCCTCGTCATTCGATGTTTTTTACAAATTTGGTTAAATGGTTTACAAATTCAAATAGCGAAAACGGGGGAGGTGCAATGAACTAAACCGGTAATGCACATATGACAGTTGTGCCTTCTGCTGAAGAAATGACCTCTGTTTTACCGCCTAATTCCTTTGCCCTGTTTTGCATGTTCGCCAAACCATTTCCTTTTTTATCCGATACAACATCAAAGCCATTGCCATCGTCAACAATCTTCAGTTCCACCATGTTTTGCTGTTTACTGATGCTCACATGAATGTTTTCAGGTGAAGCATATTTCAATGCATTGTTTACTGCTTCTTTAAAAATTAGATACAAAGCTTTCTTCTGTCCTGTGCTCAGCTTCAATGTTTGTAATAGCTCGCCGTCAAAGTGATTGCTGATATTTTTACTGCTGCACATTTCATATAAAAAACGCTGCATCCGTTCCTGCAAGTCTTTCCCATCTTCCGTATTTTGTTTGATCATCCACACAATGTCACCCATCTTATCCATTGTTTCTTTTGAGTAATTGGTTACTTTATGCAACATTTCTTTTTGCGAAGAAGCAGATGTTTCTGAGGCACCTGCCATTTCACTTAACATGTAAATGCTGCTGAGTGAACTGCCTACCTCATCGTGCAGATCGGCTGCAATAGATTGCCGGAGTTCCATTTCTTTCATGCGTTGACGAAGCCTGTTGCGGTTAATCAGCAAAACAATTCCCACAATGGCCAAAGCTGCCAACGATAAAAAACTGTATAACAAAATACGCTGACGAAACTCCTGCAATTCGTTGTCTTTACTCAACAATGCAATCTGATTATTCTTTTCTTCTACATTGAAAGAGGTTTGCATGGCCGCAATATCCTCGTCATACTTTTGAGTAGCCAGGGTATCACTCAGCTGTTTACTTTTTGACAGATATTTATACGCTTCTTTATGATTGCCTGAAAGTGAATACGCTTCGGCCAGAATTTCAGATACGGTTTGTTGCTCCTCCAGCAATTCATTTTTCTGAAACCCATTGTAAGCCCTTAAAGCAGCCTCTATGGATGCTGTATATTTTTTTTGCTTAAGATATATCTCTCCTAAAATTGAAAAGGCAATTGCTATCTGTTTTTCATTATCCTGCTCAATGGCATATCGCATCGCCCGTTGTACATTTTCCAGAGCTTGTTCATATTGCTCCTGCCTGATGTAGTTGGAGCTGATGTTCCCGTAATACATAGCAAGATTTACCCTGTCGCCTGCCTCGTTGGCCAGTTCAATTGCTTTCTGATAGTTTTCTATACCAGCAGCATACTCGCTTGCTCGTGTTAGAATATTTCCGATGTTGGCAATGGTGATCGCATACATTTTTTTATTTCCGAGTTCTTTATACAACTTCCCCGCTCTTTCATTATACTCCCGGCCTTCCTTGTACTTTGATTGATAAAAATAGATAGCGCCCATTGTTTGCAAAATGCGTGCACGACGATCATTATTGTTGGCTAACTCTGCATAACGCCATGCTGAATCACAATTGATCAATGATTGTTTGAAGTTGCGCAGCTGCATATAATAATCAGCCCGGTTAAGATAAACCAAGGCCAGCCTTGTTGGATCTCCTACAATTTTGGAAGAAACAATGGCCGAATCGATGTACAGCATAGCCGAATCAAGTTGCCCTTTAAACCCGAATGCAGCAGCAACATTCAGATAACATCCGGCAACTCCTTTTTCCCATTTTAGTTGTTTGCCCAGTTTTAAACCGCTTTTACCGTATTCAACAGCTTCAACAGGATTACTGTTGCCAACAATACCCGCCAGCATGCGATACAGGATTACCTTGTTGGTATCTTCCTTAGCAATTTTCAATTCATTGCGTAACGAATCTACATTGAGTGATTGTGATTGTGCTGCAATTGCAAAAAAGGTAACCGGCAGCAGAAATAAAATGCTCTTCATCCTCTAATATAAAATCTTTACATGAAAAAAGAGATTCGATGCTGAAACTGCTTTGCTATGAAAAAAACTTCAGCGTAAATTCATTCAACAAATGAAAAGAAACCTGTGCTGGCTCTGATTGTTTCAATAACTTCGTTACCAACATGTCAATGCTGAAAAAAGAAACTGTTTTACACCTCTTGTTTGCATCCCTGCTTTCCGGAGCCTGTCAATCCGCTGCTGAAGAAAAAGAAGAGAAAAAAGCTTCGGTTGTTGATTGCGCTGTTCCGGGCAGTGAAACAGGTTTATTTCTTGCAACAGTTGAAAACTCAATTCCCAAACCTGCTGTTATTCCTCAGGGGATGGTTTGGATCCCCGGTGGCACATTTTCAATGGGCACTGATGCTGCCAATGAATCATTATGCGAAATAAAAGGTATTACAAGCGATGCCACACCTGTTCACCGTGTATATGTTGATGCCTTTCTAATGGATGAACATGAAGTAACCAATGCCGAGTTTGCTGCATTTGTAAAAGCAACCGGTTATAAAACCATTGCTGAAATTGCACCCACACGGGAAGAGTTTCCTGACGCATTACCCGAAATGTTGGTAGCAGGTTCTGTTGTATTCAGTCCGCCGGCTGCAGCTGTTGATCTTGATGAATATGGCTTATGGTGGCAATATATAAAAGGAGCAAGCTGGCAACATCCACACGGTGCCGCCAGCAGTATTAAGGGAAAAGAGAATTACCCCGTTGTGCATATTGCATGGGAAGATGCAATGGCTTATGCAAAATGGGCCAGTAAACGTTTACCAACAGAAGCGGAGTGGGAGTTTGCTGCACGTGGTGGTTACTGCGGAAAAAAATTTGTTTGGGGCGATGAGTTTAATCCCGGCGGAAAAGCAATGGCAAATACTTTCCAGGGAAGTTTTCCAAATGATGATCATGCAAAGGATGGATTTAAAGGCATAGCACCGGTGAAACAATATGGAAAGAATGGCTATGGTTTATATGATATGGCTGGCAATGTGTGGGAGTGGTGTGCCGATTGGTATGATCATGATTATTACAAAACCCTGCCTGCAGGTGAGGTCATAAAAAATCCTTCAGGCCCTGCAAAAAGTAATGACCCGGCTGAACCGGGTATGCAGAAAAAAGTTCATCGGGGAGGTTCATTTCTTTGTACAGATCAATACTGCTCACGTTATATAACCGGCACAAGGGGGAAAGGGGAGTGGCGCACGGGCACCAATCATGTTGGATTTCGCTGTGTAAAAGATATAAAGCAGAATTAAAAACTGCTTACAAAGAATCTCTGAGTGTTAACGCAAAAGGCACTTCCAGGTGTTTTCGTTCATTACTCAACACCACCTGCGCTGCCATTTCTCCCATCTTCTTAAAATCAGTGGAGATGGTTGTGATACCGTTCAGGATGAAACGTTTCCAGGGCGTTTCGTTATAAGAAATGATGCCAATATCTTTTCCCACACGCAGTTTGGTTTCCTGTATTTTTTCCAGCAGCACAACAAGATCATCTTCCATCAGGTTAATGTATGCTTCTCCTTTACGGATGGGCTCTTCTGCAATATCATGTACCACTTTATAAGAAAAAGCATACTCTGTACAAAAATGTTCGAAGCCTTTTAATATCTCATCAGGAAAATAGGTATAAGAGGGGAAGACAATTTTCAATGTTTGGTAATTGCTTAATTGCGGCAATGCAGCTTTCAGGGCATTAAAAATATCCTTTGCAAAGTTTTCATAAACCGCAGCATACTCACCCTTTACTCCGGGAATGAGTTTATCCAGCAGGATCAGTTCGCCTTCATCAATTTCATTGATCACTTCGTGCGCTTGTTCACCACCTTCCAGAAAATGCGGAATGATCACGTAATGCGTATATCCCTTCTTACGGTTCTGCATCAGCTTTTTAAAAAGTACATAGTCATTATTATAAATGTAGAAGTCAATTGCCGCCTGGTCGCCAATGGTTGCCACAAACGAATCGTAAATGATCTTCTTATGCGCACTTAATTTATTAAAAAGAAGAAAAACGCTGATGTCCTGCCTGATGTCTGTTTTGGCAATAAAATAACCTTTGCCCGGCACCGATCCCACAACACCCATTTGTTTCAGCTGCCGGTAAGCTTTCTCCGCTGTATCACGGGCAATGCTCAGTTCAAAGCTCAAATCATTAATGGAAGGAAGCAGATAGTCTTTGCTGATATTCCCCATTTCAACAGCTTTAAGAATGGAGTTCACAATCTGCACATACTTGGGGGTAATGGATTGCTCATCAATCAGAATATGGCGGTAAATATTATCAGACATACAGCAGAAGTATCAACTTGGGTTACAGCATAATCGCAGATAAAAATAAGGCATCTCTGATTAACCGCCGCCACTAAAACTAACCATTGATGCTCAGGATAGTACATGACGGGAGTTCTCAGTTCCCGAATTACTTTTAACCTTTGATGTTTGCTATATAAACTATTACAATGCAGGTATTATTAGGCGTTATTTTTCATTTTATAGGTGGTTTCGCTTCGGGCAGTTTTTATATTCCGTACAAGAAGGTAAAAGGCTGGCATTGGGAAAGTTATTGGATAGTGGGTGGTTTGTTTTCCTGGCTAATTGTTCCGCCAATTGCAGCTTACCTAACCATCCCTGGTTTTGCTGAAATTATTAAAGGAGCAGCCTTCCCGGCATTGTGCACCACGTTCATTTTTGGTGTACTGTGGGGAATTGGCGGCTTAACATATGGCCTTGGTGTACGCTATCTCGGCGTATCACTTGGCAGCAGCATCATTCTTGGTTTATGCATGGTGTTTGGCGCATTGATTCCCGCTATTTATTACGATTTTAATCCTGTTGCAGGAAAAGATACTTTCAGTGCAATGGTCAGTTCCAATTGGGGTATGACCATTCTTGCCGGGTTGCTGGTTTGTATCCTTGGTATCATCATCAGCGGTAAAGCAGGTATGATGAAGGAGAAAGAATTGAAAAAAAGCGGAACTGATCCGCATGGTGCAGAAACATCAACCGAATACAAATTCGGCTTAGGTATGTTCGTTGCCATCGTATCGGGTGTACTCAGTGCCTGTTTCAATTTTGGTTTGGAAGCAGGACAAGAAATGGCAACTGTTGCAAACGAAACATGGAAAGCTGCCAATCCTGGTGAAGGCGAATTTCTTTACCGCAATAATGTGATCTATGTGGTATTGCTGTGGGGCGGATTAAGCACTAATTTTATATGGTGTATGATCCTGAATGCACGCAACAAAACCTTTGGCGATTACACAAACAAAAAAACTCCGCTCTTTAAAAACTATTTATTCTCCGCATTGGCAGGTACCACCTGGTTCTTACAGTTCTTTTTCTACGGAATGGGTGAAAGTAAATTAGGCAATGGTCCAAGTTCATGGATACTGCACATGGCATTCATTATTCTTGTTGCAAACGTGTGGGGTCTTGTATTGCGTGAGTGGAAAGGCGTAAGCAAAAAAACTATTTATACCATTATAACAGGCATCATCATCATCATCCTTTCCGTACTGCTGGTAGGAAAGGGCAACAGCCTGCATATATAAAATTGAAATGAATTTTTATGAGTGTAGAAACAAAAACATTTAAACACGTAAGCTATTTGTGGGATGAAAAGAAGGCAGCCGAACTGGCTGGTGACGAAGTAGCTTTATTGGTGTATCGCTCAAACCTTCTCGGAGCCGATCTTCGTTTAACAAACTATGGTGGCGGCAACACGTCGTGCAAAGCGATGGCAAAAGATCCCCTTACGGGAACGGAAACAGAAGTGATGTGGGTAAAAGGCAGCGGTGGCGATCTGGGCACCATGAAGCGTAATGGTCTTGCAGCTTTGTATGTTGACCGTTTACGCAGTCTCAAAAATATTTATCGTGGTATTGAGCACGAAGATGAAATGGTGGAACTCTTCAACCATTGTATTTACGATCTGGCTTCAAAAGCACCATCCATCGATACGCCATTACATGGTTTTCTTCCATTCAAACATATTGATCACCTGCATCCTGATGCTGCCATTGCCATTGCAGCTGCAAAGGATGGCGAAAAGATCACCAAAGAATTGTTCAACGGAACAATTGGTTGGGTAAAATGGCAGAAGCCCGGCTTTGATCTTGGTTTGCAGTTGAAGCAATGCCTTGATGAAAACCCAGGCATCCGAGGCATTATGCTCGGCTCACATGGTTTGTTTACATGGGGCGATACTGCTTACGAATCATACATCAACACACTTGAAGTAATTGAACGTTGTGCGGAATACCTGCAGGATAACATCAGCAAACAAAAAGCAATTTTCGGCGGTGCAAAAATCAACTCATTGCCCGATGCAGAACGTAAATCACAAGCCGCTGCATTAGCACCGGTGTTACGTGGTTTCTGTTCATCACAAAACCGCATGATCGGTCATTTTACAGATGATGCACGTGTGCTGGAATATATCAACTCAAATGATCTTGACCGTTTGGCTCCTTTAGGAACAAGTTGTCCCGATCACTTCCTCCGCACAAAAATTTCTCCGCTTGTATTGAAACTAGAAGCAGGTGAAGACTTGAGCGATGTAAAAGCAATCAAAGAAAAAATTGCGCCGCTGTTTGAAGCATACCGTGCCATGTATACAGAGTATTACAATACCTGTAAGCATCCAAACAGTCCTGCCATGCGTGACCCTAACCCGGTAGTGATACTTTATCCCGGTGTAGGTATGTTCACGTTTGCAAAAGACAAACAAACAGCAAGAGTAGCAGCAGAGTTTTACATCAATGCCATCAATGTAATGAAAGGTGCTGAAGCAATTTCAGAATACACTTCATTACCACGCCAGGAAGCATTTAACATTGAATACTGGTTACTGGAAGAAGCAAAGCTGCAACGTATGCCTAAGCCAAAAGCATTGAGTGGAAAAATTGCACTCATTACCGGCAGCGGCGGCGGCATTGGTAAAGCCATTGCCAGGAAGTTTGCAGAAGAAGGTGCTTGTGTAATATTGAACGATATGAATCCTGAACGCTTAACCGAAGCAAAGGAAGAATTCATAAAGCAGTTTGGAAAAGATGTTGTGGCTGCTGATATACTTGATGTAACTGATGCAGCAACAATCAACTCAACATTAGCCACATCAGCACTGGCATTTGGCGGTGTGGATATCATTGTAAACAATGCAGGTCTTTCCATTTCAAAACCAATTGAAGGGCATACAGAAAAAGACTGGGATCTGTTGTATGATGTGTTGGTTAAAGGACAGTTCCTTGTAACACAACAGGCAGTAGCCATTATGCGTAAACAGGAGTTGGGGGGTGATGTGTTGAATATTGTAAGTAAAAATGCACTGATGAGTGGCCCGAATAACGCAGGCTATGGTTCTGCAAAAGCGGCACAATTACATTTATCAAGATTAAATGCTGCAGAACTGGGCAAGGATAAGATACGTGTGAACGTAGTAAATCCTGATGCCGTGATCTCCGGTAGCAATATCTGGAGTGGCGGCTGGGCCGAAGGTCGTGCAAAAGCTTATGGTATTACTGTGGAAGAATTACCTGCATACTATGCCGGGCGCACATTATTAAACGAAATCATTTTACCGGAAGATATTGCCAATGCCTGTTTTGCTTTTGCAGGGGGGTTGCTCAACAAATCAACAGGTAACGTATTGAATGTTGATGGCGGTGTTGCCACAGCATTCGTTCGCTAAGTTTTTTGTCTCATAATCAATAGTAGTTTAGGGGTTGATAGTTCTCTATCGACCCAATTTTTAAAATCAAGTAACTTGCTATACAATCTCTCTTTATGCTTTTAGAAAAAAACAGGATTGCAGAGTTCAACGGATTGCACGCAGCCGATCACAAACGCAAATTCGATTTCATTTCTTCAGAAATAAACAATGTGGAAGAGGTGCTGCAAAAGCTAATCGACTTCCAGGTGGCCATTCCAAGCTGGGCGTTAGGTACAGGTGGTACACGCTTTGGACGTTTTGCAGGTGCAGGTGAGCCTGGCAGTTTGGAACAAAAGTTAGAAGATGTTGGTTTGCTGCATGCACTCAACCAATCAAGCGGTGCCATCTCTTTGCATATTCCATGGGATATTCCAGAGAACTACGCATCCATTAAAGCTCAGGCGGCACAACTTGGTTTGCAGTTCGATGCGGTAAACTCAAACACGTTCCAGGATCAGAAAGACCAGGAGCTGAGTTACAAATTCGGTTCATTGCAACATGTAAACAAAGCGGTGCGTAAACAAGCAATAGAACACAACATTGACGTCATTAAACACGGTGTTGAGCTTGGTTCAAAATCGCTCACTGTTTGGTTGAGCGATGGTAGTTGTTTCCCCGGCCAGTTAAACTTCCGAAAAGCATTTCAAAATACATTGGAAAGCTTGCAGGAAATTTATGCTGCATTGCCTGAAGACTGGAAAGTATTTGTTGAATACAAAGCATTTGAACCAAACTTCTACTCAATGACAGTAGGCGATTGGGGACAATCATTGCTGTATGCAAACAAACTTTGGCCAAAAGCATATACATTGGTGGATCTTGGTCATCATCTTCCAAATGCAAACATTGAACAGATTGTTTCGCTGTTACTGATGGAAGGTAAACTGGCCGGTTTCCATTTTAATGATAGTAAATATGGTGATGATGATTTAACCGTTGGCAGCATTAAACCTTATCAACTGTTCTTAATTTTTAATGAACTGGTTGAAGGTATGGATGCAAGAGGCATGGATCATGCAACTGATCTTGGCTGGATGATCGATGCAAGTCACAACGTAAAAGATCCGCTGGAAGATCTGTTGCAATCTGTTGAAGCAATTATGCTGGCTTATGCACAGGCATTAACGGTTGACCGTAAACAATTGAATGCAGCTCAGGAAGCAAATGATGTGGTAGCAGCACAGGAAATTTTACAGAACACGTTCCGTACCGATCTGCGTCCGCTTGTTGCTGAAGCAAGATTGCGTAGCGGAGCAACCTTATATCCCTTACAATTCTTCCGTGAGCAAAAAATTCGTGAAGCACTCATTAAAGAGCGTGGGTCCAAAACTGTTGCAACCGGATTGTAATGAGCAAGCAGCCTGTTATAGCGATCTTTGACATTGGTAAAACCAATAAAAAGTTATTACTGTTTAGTGAACATTATGCAGTGGTACACGAAGAGAGCAAACAGTTGCCCGAAACAACCGATGAAGATGGTTTTGCCTGTGAAGATGTGGAATTGCTTACACAATGGGTAAGATCAA
>NZ_CAMLGT010000142.1 GCF_946479605.1 uncultured Lacibacter sp. | reverse complement strand
TGATGGCTTCCACTTTATTGGGCGATAATGACCATTGATCTTTGTTGCCTTTATCAATGGAATTTTTTCCCATCTTATAAATATTGTACAGCAATGGCTCCCGGTTACGCACTGCATAATCCAATACAGCATAGTTTAACGATACTGAATAATCAATTGATTGACGGAACAACCAACGTTGCGGTGTAACAGGATAAGGTGTTGCTGCATTGGGAATAAGCCGTGCAGTTACCAGCGGCACATTGGATGGCGTAGGGTTGCCAATAATTTCGGTGAGCAAACCTATAATGTTGTGGAAGTAAGCAGTGGTGCGCAAACCACCATTCCACCAGGTAGAAAAGACAGAACCACCACGTTGTGTATAACCGGGTTTGTCTTCCACATTTAAACGATTGATCATAGCAGCGCCAACAGCATCAATGCCTGTTACTAATAATGGATCAAATGCAAAGTTGAACGGATCACGGTAGGGAGGGCCCGCCACAACAGAACCTGCAGGGCCGGTTTGGTGATGATTGTATAAGATCTGCGGCATCCACTCAATGTATTGCTGGCGACTCATGTTTCTTGTTTCGCTCATATTGTTCATGAAAAAATCACGGTTGTTATCATGACCAATATATTTCTGGTACAAACGTGGAAGATTATTGAGTGAACGTTTCAATGTGTCTGTATGACGCATATACCAATTGGATACAAGTTCCTGTCCATCGGGGTTTGCGTGTACAAAAAGAATGATCGCATCGTTGAGAATACGTTGTGTTTCTGCATCGTTACGGCTGATAAATTGCCAGATGGTTTCGATAAGCTGATGTGCACCTACTGTTTCTGTAGCGTGCAAGCCACCATCGATCCATACAACAGCTTTGCCTTGTGCAGCCAGTTCTTTTGCCTGCTCGTTGCTTAGGTTTTCAGCACGGGCAAGACGTTGCGAAATGCTTTTGTATTTCTCCAGTTGCTTCAGATTTTCCGGAGAAGAAACGATGACCATGTATTGCGTACGCCCTTCTTCTGTTTTGCCAATATCAACCAGCTTTACCCTGTTTGATGCGGCAGCGATTTTTTTGAAATACGCTTCTGTTTGTGTGTAGGTGGCGAGGCGGTAATTATCGCCAATGTTAAATCCAAAATGTTCTTTTGGCGATGGAATGTTTTGTGCAAAAAGGTTTGCGCCGATTAGCAGCAAAAGCATCGTGAAAACGGATCTCATGCAGGAAGTTTTTTAAGTAAATAATGAGAGAAGAAAGCGTGTGCCGGGCTTCTCATGCTGATACTTAAAGATAAGGAGCATCCTTTTTCGACATTTTGCGATTGGATGAGCGGTTGGGATTCGTTTTTCACCACAGAGAAGGGAGAGCGCAAAGAAAAAGCGCAGAGAATATTCTCTGCGCTTAACTCCTTTTCTTATTTCTCTGCGGTAAAAATCAAATAAGGATTACCTGCCACCACTCATTACTTATCAATATCATTCATTCACCTTCACCCTCACTCCCTCACTATGGCTTGTAAACTCCGGGGCATACATACATTGAATGGTTGTAATGCCGCTGCTGTAATTACCTGCATGGGTTATGAACATCGGGTATTCGAATACGTACGTGCCTTTGTTCAGGTAACTGAAGAAGAAACTGGTGCTGGCATCTTTGGTGCTTTCATAATAACCTAAGCCGCCCTGCCACTTGTATTGGCTCAATACATTCACCGGCTCCATACAGCTTGGACGCATATCTTTCATGTGTACATATTCCATGTTGCGGTCAACACGCAATTCAATGCGCACTTTAATTTTATCGCCTACTTTTAATTCGTCGCCTTCGTTTACCGGTGTAAGTACCGGGCCGCTTGCGGTGTTGCGCTCAACAAAATATTTCTTCTGCAACTTCAACGGTGTTTCAGCAGAGGTGATCTTGTCTATGTTTTCAAAGTATTGCCAGTAAGCTGCACCCCATGTTGGCTGCCCGTTTGATTTGCTGACACTCACATTGATATTTCCGAAACTTGGTTTTACAAAGTTGCCATCAATGCTGCGTTTGAAATAACCTGTGCCCGCTTCTGTTTTTTCTGTTGAAGTGCTGAAGAGTTGATCGCCTGCTTTTATCTCCACAACAGGTTCAGTAGCGATCCATTCGCCACCTTGCAGCAACAAGGCATAACATGCTTCAGCAGTGGCAATGGTTGTTTTCCAGTTTTGTGTTTGCTTTTGTTTCAGCAACCATGTCTTGAGCGCATTCACCGCTTTTTTATCAGCAGTTACATCGTTGAATACTTCGATCATCAAGGCCTGTGCTTCCACAGGAGCCTGGTACCAGTAATAACCTGCATTGAATTCTTTAAAGTACATGCCCATCTCTTCACTCAGCAATGCATTTTCTTTTAAGGATTGCACAATGGCGGTTGCTGTTTTTGCATCTTTACTGCGATGCATGGCCAATGCGATCATGCCCTGCATATAACGACTTTGTTTTACCCAATGCTGTTTCGCCTGTGTGTTGTAATAATTGAACGCTGTTTCTGTTCCTTTTGTTTGCGCAATGGAAGGGAAGAAGCTGCGCATGTACAAATACTGAATTTGTGTTGAACCGATGTTGTTATTCTTCAACGGGGTTTTGTACTTCAACAGGTTGTCATAGTCATCTTTCAATCGTTTGTCGAGATAAACAATTGCCTTTGCAACCATTGCATTCAATGCAGCCTGTTGTTCTTTTGGTACTGCATTTAGTTTTTGCAGGTGACCAATGCCTGTTACAATGTATTGTGTGATGTAACGGTCATCGGGCCCGCCTTTGAACCACATAAAACCACCGTTCACCGTTTGCATCTGTTGCAGTTGTGCAATGGTTTTGCTTAACTCACTACTCATGCGGATCATATCGAACAGCAATGCAATGTTTTTCTTTTGTTGCTCTTCATTCTTTGCCTGCAACACCCAGGGTGTTTCCTGAAGCAATGCATTTTTCAGTTCTTCATTCTTTTGCAGGTTGCTCATCAGCGCTGCTGTGTCTTTTATTTTCCATTGCTGCATCACCTGTTGTATGCGTGGCAGTTTTTGTGTGATGTGTGAAGCAAGCGCATTGGCATAAAACCTGTTCCATGTTTGCTCAGCACATTCGTATGGATATTCCATTAGGTAAGGCAATGCCTGCACAGCATACCAAACAGGATTGCTGGTAAACTCAATGGTAAAGCGATGATGCGTTAAACTCTCTGATTTTTCAGAGTTAAGCAGTTTGCTGAAGCTGAAGGTTTTTGTTCCATCGCCGTTCATCCACAACGGTAACGATTCTGTTACCAGCATGCGGTTGGTGAGTACAGGCAGGGTTGCTTCTTCGCCATCTGTTTTGTTATCAGCTTTGGCAATGATCCTGTAGGTTAATGCATCATTAAAATTGTACGGCACTTCGGTGCGGAATTTCACAACGGTACTTTGTTTTGGCCCTACCGTGAAATGCTGAACAGGAAATGTATTCTGAAACCAGCCATCAACGGGTTGCATGGTGGCAGTGTTGAGCAGTTGCAGATTACTTGTACCGGTAATTTCTTTATCAGTAAGGTTACTGATCTTGGCCGTAAATTCAAAACGATCACCTTCACGCAGGAAACGTGGAGCAAAAGGCTGCACCATCAGGTCTTTTTGTGTAACGATGCTTGTTTCACTCAAACCCATCGACAGGTCTTTTGTATGTGCCAGCAACTGTGCTTTCCATTTCGTTAATGCTTCAGGCATGGTAAAGCTGAACGTGATATTTCCTTCTGCATCTGTTTTTAAGTCGGGGAAGAAAAAAGCGGTTTCGTTAAAGTTGGTTCGGATTTTTGTGTTATTGTCATTTTTTAAGGGTTGTTTTATGGTATCCTCTATGCGTTGGACAGAACCCGTAATAGATTGCTTTTTTTGTGTTCCGAATCCAACTACAACAACTTCATTGAGTGATTCGCCATCTTGCATAGCTGGTGCTGGAGCGCTTAAAGTTTCAGATTTTGCTCTGCTTTCTCTTGCCTGGTATCGGATATGCGTTGGCGTTCTGTCAGCAATACTTTCCAATTCATCATATTCTTTATCGAAAGCAGAAAAGCTATCATCGTTCCAATTCCTCTCTTGCGAATTAATCATTGCAAACCCTGCTCCACTCCAGTTACTCTGCAAATAATTTATCGGAAATAAATCCGGCTTATTCCATTGATGTGTTTTAAACTGATCAAGCGATGCATCATACATACTTGCCAGCATTTCTGCTGCAACCTTATCGCCTTTGTAACCGCTGATTTTTATTTTCCATTGCTCTTCACTGCCGGGCAATGTTTTATCACGGAAAGTTTCATAACTGATGTTCAGGTCTTTGTTTGTCCACGGAACATGCACATAGCGGGTGAAGTTGTAGAATCGATTGTTCTTGACAAACGCATACGCATAACCAAAACCACCACGTTGTTTTTCTGTAACAGGTACACTAAATTGTTTCTGTTCGTTATTCAGTTGGTAAAACTGAAGATTGCCTGTTGTGTTCTTTGGGTCTAACTGAATTAAAAACACATTGGCAGCACTTGTGCCAAATTGTAAAGTTGCATTGCTGCCCGGCTCTCCTGTTACGGTAGAAGGCAGTTGCCAAACATATTCAGGTGTTGACAGTTTGTTATTGCTATCTGTTAACTGTACATAGGTTTGGTTCTTTATTTCTTTGCCATCTTTATCTTTTGTAACGGCTTCAATTAAATACCAGCCTGCCTTTAATTGCTTATTGTCTATTGCCCATTGCCCGTTTTCTGCGGAACTGTCTTTTTTCTCAAACACTTTCTCTCCACGTTCCCAGGTTGCTTTATCTGTTTCATTGTTGTACTCATCGTTAGGAAAATCAGCACGGTAATCTTTTTCATTCATGATGAATTGGTCTGGTGCTTCCCAATAACGGTTGTGGATAAGACGATCAGGTGCTTTCAGTTTATACATGCTTACGGTAACCATGCTCTTCACAAATTCATTCATCAGGTTTTGTGTGCGGATGTTGATGCTGTTGAATTGTGCAGCCTGTTGCAATTCACCCTTCGGTAAACTGATTTGCAACTGCAATGCACTGTAACCTACACTGATGATGGTTTCACCGCTTCTTGTTTCACCGTTTAAGTCAGTAACATCAGCAATTACTTTGTAATCAAAAACCGGTTCCAGTTCTTTACGCACCTGTTTATCGGGCACAGCGTTGAACTTGATTTCAAAACTGCCGTCTGCTTTTGTTGTTGCTTCACCGTGTGCAATTTCCTGTTCGTTCATAAGTGGCCAGCCCCATTTCCAGCTAAGCCAGGGATAGAGCAAACGTGGTTCACGCACAACACGGTATTTCACTTTTGCTCCATCAATGTTATTGCCGGCATACGCTTTTGCTTCACCGGTAACAGTGATCTGGTCATTGATGCGGAAACTTTGTTTAACAGGTTTATACTCCACAAAAAACTTTGGACGCTTGTATTCTTCTACAGAAAAATAAACCATACTATTTGTTGCTGATTCCTGTAAACGGAATTGCCCGTTGGCTCGACCAAGCGGCAACACAAATTTTCCTGCATACGAGCCAAATCCGTTTGTCTGAAGTTTAATAGAATCTACTTTCTGGTAATTGGCATCATAGAGATAGATAGTTGTGCTGAGACCACTAACAACTTTTGGCAAACCAGTTTCAGCATCCGTTGCTGTAACAAGACCTTTGAAGTAAATGGTTTGACCCGGGCGATAAATTGAACGATCGGTAAAGAAGAAGCTGCGTCTTGTTTTTGCTTCATCAGCTGTTGCAGGTTTGTCTTCGTACCTATAGCTATACGCAGCATCATCTAAAAAGAGATGATCTTTTTCATAGCTTATCTCCAGTGTACGGCTGTGCCGGTTTTCACCTTTATTGTTTGCCGTGAACCAGCCGTTCGCATCAGTGCTGTAATTGCCTACTTTATTATTTACGGTTTTACGTTGATTATAATCGTAGTAACGTTCCCAAACAGTAACCGCTGCTTTTTGTAATGGCTGACCGCTTTCTCTGTTCAATACAAAAAAGTTATTGTTGCTGTGCATCCAGGCAATGGCACTTACATGAAAGAACTGAACGGCCAATACATTTTTTGTCAGCGTAAATTTTTCATCCGCACTTGCAAGTAAGAGATAAGTGCCAACAGGTAATGCCGGTACTTTTATTTCTGTGCTGTGCTGCTGGTAATCTTCGGTGGCAGGCAACGAATATGAAATGGTGCTGGTTGCTTTCAGTACAATCAGTTTTTTCCAGTATTCATCTTCCCAACGGTTTTGTTCCATATTCTCCATGTCAGTTTTGCTGACAGGGATAATGCGTAAAAAAACCTTCGGCACATTTTTATAGTTCAGCAACGAACGGAAAGGTTGTCCCGGCAGGGTTACTTTTTCTGAAGTAAGTGACAGTTGCTTGTTTTCAATTTCTTTGATCAGGTTTGCACAGTTGGCTTTTCCTTCGCTCAATGTTGTTTGTGCAGTTATGCGTTTGCACAGCTCCATTGCTTTCTGGTAATAGTAGCGTGGGTTCTGTTCGTCGTTTACTTTATGTTTTCTGAAATCATAAGTAGCAGCATAATCAGCATAATCTTTTGCCAGCAGGTAAGCAGCCTGTGCAGCAACCGGCTGGTAATTGTATTGATGCAGCAAATGATTCAACGCCATGCGGTACAACTCGGTTTTATTTTCCATGGTTGCATAGCGATGCACAAACTGCAAACGCAGCAGATCAACATCCATCAACGCATCCGGTTTTGCATCGTTGATGTGAAAGGCAATCAGTTCTTTATACAGCAAAAGTGCTTTGTGCGTGAGTGATAATGAATCGGTGGTGCTGAATTTTCTTGTAATAAAATCAGCAGCAGGATCATAAGCTGCGGCCATATTCAATTCAAATACTTCTTCGGGCCTGGTAATGCTGCGTTCATCGTTTTCGAAATAAGAAATAGCTCTGTGCGCCAGCAGATCGTATAATGTTGGACGAAGATGGCGCACATTTCCTTTGTTGATCACTACATCAAATGCATCAAGCTTTGTTTGTTGCAAGAGTTTTTTGTTTTGCAGTGATGCAAGAAATAAGCTGCTGATCTTTTTATGCAGGTCATCAATGGTCCATGTATTGATATCGGCTTTATTAAAACCAACGGTATTCGTACGTTGATAAAACTGCCAGCGGTTATTCTGAAAAAACTGCCAGTAAGCTTCCGCTGCATAATTGGTTAAAACGGATTTTAATGGTTCAGCCGAAATGCTGATCTCTTTTTCAATTTCAGCAATGGCTTTTTCATCAGCATCTTCTTCTTTCTGCTGCTGTAACGATAAACGGAAAAGAACAGTTTTGAGCAACTGCCCGTTGTTCTTTTCTTTTTTAGCTGCATCGTAAATGGTTTTTACTTCTTTCAGGGCCGATTCGGTCAACCCTTTTTTGTTGATCAACTCGTCCACTTTTTTCCACGCAGCTGTGTAGTTGAATTTGTTTTGTGCAAATAAGCTCATGCTGAACAAAAGGATAAACAGGTTAACAAGAGAAATACGTTTCAAAAACATAGAAAGCATTTTATGTAAGGTAATCAATACTGTGCTGATGTGATGCAAAGAAACAATGAATTACATAAACCCGTGGTGAATGATCTGCAAGCTTCAGATGGGGTACTGTAAAACCGCAAATGCTTTAACGAATCTTTACAAGCTGTTTTTTTGCCGTGGCATTTGTTTTGGCATCTATACTTTCAAAACAAGGAGGCGATTATGGAATGAGCAAAGAACGAAAAACCCCGGAAACGAAATGCTGCATGTAATTACATCGGCAATTGACAACAATCAAAATACAATCAAATGAAAAAGATATTTACCCTTTTTACCTTCTTATTCATCACACTTATTTCCTTTGCCGCTTTTGACGAAGCAAGGCTTAGTATTACCACGATGAGCAATGAACCTGTTCGTGTAATGATCGATGGCCGACAGGTGCAGCAAGGCAAACGGGAGATCCGCATCAGCAATCTTTCGCCCGGCAATCACCGTGTACAGATCTACAGCATCAGCAACAGGCGTAAAGGTTTGTTTGGTAACAACAGGGATGAGCTGATCTATAACAGCAATGTGAACATCCGCCGTGGTATGCATACCGATATTATCATTAACCGCTTTGGTAAAGTGTTTATTGATGAGCAGCGTATGGATAATCGGTATGATGATGAATGGAACAACGACCGTGGTGGCTGGAACAATGATGGCTGGGGAAACAATAATGGCAACAATGGTGGCTGGAACAACAACAATAATGGAGGCTGGGGAAACAACAACGGCAACAACCGCAACCAGCCAATGGACTACCAACGGTTTCAACAGCTGAAACAATCTGTAGAGCGCAGCAATTTTGATAAAGATAAAATGGAGCTGCTACGTTCAGTTTTGCCAAATAACCCCGTAAATGCACAACAAGTAAAAGAACTGGCTTATCTCTTCAGCTTTGAACAGGGCCGTCTTGATTTCGCCAAATTTGCCTACCGGTATACTACGGACCGAAGCAACTATTTTGTGGTGAATGACGTCTTTAATTTCGGCAATAGTAAAACAGAACTTACAAGGTATATTTCCTCATACAGAGATTAACCTTTTGAACAGATTAAGCAGGAACATCTATAGTAGAGCCTCCGGTATTACGGAGGCTTTTTATTTAAAAACCATAGATCATTATATAGATAATGGCAATAAGAATGGCGAGTATTAATCCGCCGCCAATAATGACGCCAGTCAAGGCAAATCCAAGATGAGTACCTTTCTTGTCAGCAAGTTTTTTTCTCATAGACAAACTGACGATACCTGTTACCAGCGCCAATACCATTAGTAATAATGAAAGTATTGCCAATACGTTCATCAAGGCTGAGGATAAAACAACGCCAACTAAAATGAAGCTTACCAATGCTGCTATGCCTGAAGCAAAAGAGAGAATACCAAAAGTATTTACCGCTCGTTTTTCTTTATCGAGAGCTGCCCGTTTTAATTTCCGTTCCAGGATTTTTTTTAAAAGCCTTTCTTTAAATGTCAGCTTTTGTTTCTGTTGCTGCGGTTTGATGATCTCCTGATCAACAGGGTTTGTAATGGATAAGCTTGCAGCAAAGCAAATGGATGTTTGGGAGTTGGCAGAAAACACAAGAAGGAACGCTGTGAAAAGGCATAGAATGTAACGCATAGCAATAGTTTGCTATTAAGTTAAAAATTCTTTTAGCCAAATGCAAACAACATTAATCAGCTTTTTTTTGAAAAAGAAGTGTAAGCAGTCGGGGAATGGCATTCCGGTCATCATTATCGAAATACTCCTTTAGGTTTACAAGTAGCAGATCGTTTTCAGCCGCAGCATCTGTAAAATCAGTAATGTGATGATTGAAACAGGTAACCACCTGTGTACCTGCTTCCGTTTCAAATCTTGCTTTACTGCCATTGTATTGTTTAAACGGATGCAGTTCGCTGATGTAGAGATGCCCGCCAGGTTGCAGAGCCGCTGTTGCTTTTTTGAAGATGGGCGCTAACAATTCAATATGCTCCAGTACAAGACTGAAACTGATAAGATCAACCGGATGCTGTACAAAATTCCATTGCTTTGTAATGTCGGCCTGTATAAACAGCACATGTGCGGCAGTGATCTTTTCTTTTGCCTTTGCCAGCATTTCTTCACTCAGGTCAACAGCTGCAACTGTAGTTGCTTTTTGCATTAGCCATACAGTGTTCTTTCCGGTGCCACAGCCAATTTCCAAACAATGCTCAAACGATAA
>NZ_CAMLGT010000141.1 GCF_946479605.1 uncultured Lacibacter sp. | reverse complement strand
TTGTTGATGATAAAAAAGTAGTAGCTACTATTCCTTTGAAATTTACAGGTACAGAGAAAGGTGTGAAGGATGGCGGTAAACTGATCACAAAGATCAAATCGATCAAGATCAAAGCATTGCCTAAGTATCTGAAAGAAGCAATTGAAGTTGATCTTACTTCTCTTGAACTGAATGCTAACATTCGTGTAGAAGACATTAAAGCAGAAAACATGGAAGTGATGAACTCTCCACGTATTCCTGTTGCTTCTGTTGTAATGACCCGTCAGTTAAAACAGGAAGAAGCAGCTGCTCCTAAGAAATAAGCATTGTGCTTTACAAATAATATCCCCCTTTTACGAGGGGGATTTTTGTTTTCAGGAATTGAACTTTATTGATATTTGTCTACATGAAATTTTTGATCGTTGGTTTAGGAAATATTGGTGCAGAGTATGCGCAAACCCGGCATAACATTGGTTTTGATGTGGTGGAAGCATTGGCCGTAAAACATGGCGCTTCTTTCAGAACCGATCGTTTGGCAGCCGTAGCAGAGATGAAGCTAAAAGGCAAGACATTGATCTGTATTCAGCCATCCACCTATATGAACCTGAGCGGAAAGGCTGTAAAGTACTGGATGGACAAAGAGAAGATCCCGGTTGAACAGGTGCTGGTAATTGTGGATGAGCTGGCTTTGCCGCTCAGCAAACTTCGGTTACGGCCCAGCGGTAGTGATGCCGGGCATAACGGGCTTAAAAGTATCCAGGAAACACTTCAAACGGTGGCATACCCCCGGTTAAGGTTTGGAATAGGGAATGATTATCCAAAAGGAAAGCAGGTTGAATTTGTGCTGGGTAAGTGGAGTGAAGCTGAATTGCCGGTTGTAAAAAAGAAGATTGAACTGAGTGTTGAAATAATTGAAAGCTTTGTCCTCACCGGCATTGAACGCACCATGAACCATGCAAACAAAATTGAGGTAACACTTTAATTTTCAGTTTTCAAATACTATCTTCGTTAACATTTCTGTTGATACCGTTGCGGTATCGTTAAAATCCCCTGTCCTTTTAAAGACCTTTCATTAACCTGATTCTGAACCAAAACCATCGAACCGATGAAAATCTTTTGCGTAGGACGAAACTACGTTGACCATGCCAAGGAACTGGGCAATGATGTGCCGGATGAGCCTGTGATCTTTCTCAAACCGAAAAGTGCATTTCTTCAACCGCACATGCCTTTCTATTACCCCGAATTCACGAACGAACTGCATTACGAAGCTGAACTGGTGTTGCGTGTTTCAAAAAATGGCAAGTATATTCAGGAGCGCCATGCTTCTAAATACTACAATGCTTACACCATCGGGATTGATTTTACAGCCCGTGATCTTCAAAATGAATTAAAGAAAAAAGGATTGCCCTGGGAAATTTCAAAAGCCTGGGATAATTCAGCTGCAGTAGGAAAGTTCATCGATATTAAGCCAGGCATGAATCTCAACAATATCAACTTCTGTTTATATAACAATAAAGAGATGGTGCAGCAGGCCAACAGCAGCCAGATGATCTTTACATTTGATCAGATAGTGGCATACGTATCTCAATTCTTTTCACTTAACATTGGCGACCTTATTTTTACAGGTACACCTGTTGGTGTGGGCGAATGTGTGGTGGGTGATATACTGGAAGGTTTTATAGAAGACGACAGCTTGCTTGAAGTTGAGATCAAATAAACTTCAGGAAAAGATATTCAAAGCCATTCTTTCAACAGAATGGCTTTTTTGTTTCACTTCCGTTATTTTGCAACTCAATTGCTTGGCATGAGAAATCTGGAAACTTTACGGAAGGCTTATCAACTTATGTGTTATGCGCAACACATGGCAGAAACCTACGAGAACAATCGATCTGTTTGTAAATATGTTCACTCCACTTCACGTGGGCATGAAGCTATTCAGTTAGCTGCTGCTTTTCAATTAACATCTGCTGATTGGGTTAGTCCATACTATCGTGATGAAAGTATGTTGCTTGGTCTTGGTTTTGACCCTTACGAACTAATGTTGCAGCTGCTGGCAAAAGCAGATGATCCGTTCACCGGTGGAAGAGAATATTATTCGCATCCCAACTATAGAGGTACTGATAAAGCGAACATTATTCACCAAAGCAGTGCCACAGGTATGCAGGTCATTCCAACTACTGGTGTAGCACAGGGGCTGAAATATTTGCAGCAGATAAAATCTGAATCAGTTAAAAAAACTGGTGACGGACAGTTACCGGTTGTTGTTTGTTCGCTCGGCGATGCAAGTATTACCGAAGGTGAAATAAGTGAAGCTTTTCAGTTTGCTGTATTGAAACAGTTACCCATTATTTATTTAGTACAGGATAATAACTGGGGTATAAGTGTGAGTGCAGAAGAAGCGAGAGTAATGGATGCGTATGAATATGCAGGTGGTTTTCCCGGCATGCACCGTATCCGTTGCGATGGCAGTGATTTTGCAGAAGCATTTGAAACCATGCAACATGTGGTGGAGCATGTGCGTACACATCAGCAACCATATCTTGTACAGGCGTATGTACCGTTACTCAATCATCATACAAGTGGTGTGCGCAAGGAGTTTTACAGAAGCACCGCTGATCTTGAAAAACATTTTGCAGATGATCCGTTTCCAAAACTGCATCAACTCTGTTTGCAAAATGGTATTACAGAAGATGAACTGGAAACAATTCATGCATCAGCAAAAGAAAAAATTAAAGCTGATTTTGAAAAAGCTGCGGCTGCCGCAGAACCCGATCCTGCTAATGTGGAGCAGCATGTATTTGTTCCAACACCTGTTACAGAAGAAAAAGGCGAACGTACACCTGCTGGTAAAGAAAAGATCATGATGGTGGATGCAGCTTTGTTTGCTATCCGTGAACTGATGGAACAACATCCTGAAGCATTATTATACGGACAGGATGTGGGAAAACGGTTAGGCGGTGTATTTCGTGAAGCTGCAACACTTGCAGAAAAGTTTGGTGATCATCGTGTATTCAATACTGCTATACAGGAAGCATACATCATTGGTTCAACAGTGGGTATGAGTGCAGTAGGTGCAAAACCAATTGTGGAAGTACAGTTTGCGGATTATATCTATCCCGGCTTTAATCAGCTGGTTACTGAAATATCAAAGTCATCTTATCTCAGTTGCGGTAAGTATCCAGTTCAAACATTGATACGTGTGCCCATTGGTGCTTATGGTGGTGGTGGTCCTTATCATAGCGGAAGCGTGGAATCAACATTGCTGAGTATTAAAGGCATTAAAATTGTTTATCCTTCCAATGCAGCTGATATGAAGGGATTGATGAAAGCAGCTTTTTATGATCCTAATCCTGTGGTGATGCTGGAGCATAAAGGTTTGTACTGGAGCAAAGTGCCTGGAACCGAAGATGCAAAAACCGCAGAGCCATCAGCTGATTATATTATTCCATTAGGCAAAGGAAGAATTGCGTTAACGGCTGATGATGAGTTGATCGATGAAGGGGAGAGTTGTTGTATCGTTACCTATGGTATGGGAGTTTATTGGGCCATGGCTGCCGCAAAACAATTTGACGGAGCGGTGGAAGTGATCGATCTGCGGACGCTTTATCCGCTTGACGAAGAATTGATCTTTGCAGCAGTCAAGCGACACGGAAAATGTTTGGTGCTTACTGAAGAACAACAGAATAATTCTTTTGCAGAAGCATTGGCCTATCGCATTACGTACAATTGTTTTCAGTGGCTTGATGCACCGGTGGAAGTGTTGGGTGCATTAAATCTCCCTGCTGTACCCATGAACATGCAGCTTGAAGCTGCCATGTTGCCTAATGCAGAGAAAGTGAGAGAAAGATTGTGGAAGCTTTTCCGTTCCTGAAAACAAAAAATTAATATACGGTCATTTCATACGTCGTAAAAAGTTCTCAACTTTAGGAAAACAATTATTATGAACTGGCCGGTACTGATTGTTGTTGGTATGCTGTTGCTTGGTTTAATTGTATTTCTTATCCGCCGCAATGTAAAAGACGAAAAGAAGTTTGAACAGCAGGCAAATGAGGATTACCACAAGTCAAAAAATGAAGAAGGCGATGCGCAGGGCGATGACATAACACATTGAATGTTTATTTCAATCCATTATTGCTTGTTCCTTTCATTGCTAATAGATTGTATTCATGCAAGCAGCAGCACTTTTTCTGTTCAATTAAATATAGCTTATCAACAGGCAGTATTTGAAGAATAAAGATCATCAGAAATACAAAGCCCTCTTTGTGTAGAGGGCTTTGTATTTACACTATCTGTTGCTGCCGCTTATGTTCGTTTAATATAAACTGTTCTCACTGTACGCAGGCCATTCACATTTACAATTTCAAGATCAAGACGGATAACAGTGTTCACTGCCGGTGCTGCAGGTACAGTATACGGTACAAGCAATGTGTCAACGCCTTTTAATGTTGAAAACGCAGCAGCATAAGGAATAGTGGCTACCAGTGTTTTTGTACCTGCCCCAATTGTGTTGTACAGCTGCGTTTCCTTAACCGGGCTTTCGGAAAAGAAGGTTACTTCTGCTTTTATGTTTGATCCTGCAGGATACGATGTAGCTGAGCCGGAAGCAGTAGCAATTGCTTTTGGAGGTGTAAATGTATAATCGAGTACTGCGTTGTTAGAAACAGGTGCATAGCCCACATTTGTTGGGCTTGTATTATCCCGCAGGAAATTCTGGCTTTTTTCGCAGGCAGAAAAAACAGTTGCGAAAAGAAGTAGTGCTGAAAATTTATTCTGATTCATAATTAGAAAATAAGTTGTGATAAATAGGGTTTACTGGTCCCACCAAACTTTGTCTGTCATCGGTTTGATTGCTGCCTGCGCTTTTGGGTTCCTGTTTGTTTCATCCAACGGATACATGGCTCTGCGTATTTGTTGTCCCCCCATATCTGCATTTTGATTAAGCGGCAGTGCAATACCTCTGAAAAGATTTGGATTGTAATCATACCGGCGCATATCCGTCCACGCTTCAGGATTGAGGAAGAGCACTATATGCTTTTCCCGCAGGATGTGTTCCAGTGTAAGATTAGCAGCGCCAACATCTACCTGTGCATGTGTACTGTAAGTAGCAGGTAATCCCAGCTTTGTTAAATGCGCTTGTATTCCTGCTTTATATGCATCATACGCAGCCTGCGTAGTACCAACTGAAGAAGCTGTTCCTCCGTTTGCTAGAAATCTTGCTTCTGCTTCAATCAGTTTTTGTTCTGCATAAGAACCAATCACCAAAGGAGAAATACGTTGTGCGTAGAAGGTTACTTCGGTTAGGTTTGTATTGTTGATGTTATTGTTACCACCACCATTTGTAAGACCGATATATGTGGGATTGCTGCCGCTTTTCGCCACCAGTTTATCAATACGTGGATCAAACAAACCGGGATAGGTAATACCTGTTGTAACATTTACAAAACGTTGCGAAGGGCCTGTTGTAAATACAGCACTTCCAGAAATACGTCCTGAAACTGTTACATGCCAGGGGTTGGGATTCTTATCACTGTAAATAAGCTGAAAATCATTTGCATTACTGCCGATGCCATTGGTTAATGCGGTGATTGCATTATTGGCAGCTGCAACAGCACCTTTCTTTGTTTGATGTATGTAGATCCTTGCTTTCAGAAAATAAGCGGCTTCTCTCCATTTGCTCATTACGCCGGCATAGATCAGGTCATCAGTTGCCGGTTTGTAAGTAGCAGGGTTGGCCAATGCAATTTCAGCAATGGCTTTATCCAGTTCGGCCAGCATAAATGTATAGATGTCCTGCTGCTTGTCGTATGATGGTTGAAGAATGTCCGGAGCTTTGAATGCTTCTGAAAGTGGCAGATCGCCATAGGTATCTGTTGCCAGCTGAAGATTTGTTACAAATAAGATACGACCGATGGCTGC
Organism: uncultured Lacibacter sp.; assembly: GCF_946479605.1. The sequence continues at coordinate 3,888 of NZ_CAMLGT010000141.1, read as the reverse complement.
ATAGTGTGGTGATCCTTTCGACACCGCAGAATCAACAAGCAGTTTCGCATTGGTCATTCCGTTTTGATATAAGCCAAGGAAGGCCGCTGCAATACGAACATCCCTGTGCTGATCATCATTGAATGGTCCGCTGCTGTATGCCGCCATCTGCTGACTGAACATAGATGTAATGTAAGCAACCGCTGTTTGATTATTGCCGGTTACATATTCCACCGCAGGTAACAATGTATTTAATGTTACGACCGATGGCAGGTTGGGATTAACGTTTACATTTCCTCTTTCTACAAACTTTTTACAACCGCTTGTAAAGAGCATTGCCAATCCAACACTTAGCGATATGATAATATGTTTACTGTTCATGTTTCGTGTTTTTAAAAAGTGAGGTTCAGGTTGGCGACTATTGAACTGAAGTTGGGAATATTGCTGCCTGTAAATCCGTACACATTATACCCTGATGAAAAAGCTGTACTGCCCGGATCATACCCTGAATATGGAGTCCATAACAGGAAGTTGCTGGCGGTAACACCCACTGCAATTCCTTTTACCCATTTTGTTCTGTCAACAAGATGTTTGGGTAACTGGTAACTCAAATTCACATTGCGTAAACGAAGCCAGCTGGCATCCTGTAAAATAACATCAGTGATATTGTTGAACAGGTTGGTATTACGGTAATAGTTATGATCAAGTATAACAGGAATATCATTGGCTTTACCATCAGCTATTTTTACACCGCTGAAAATCACCTGCTGGTAACGGTTCTCTGTAATTTTCAACACACCGTTACGGATGGCGTTTCGCATGGTCACATCAAACATATCTCCACCTTTTTTGTATTCAAGCAAGAATGAAAGCGAGAAACCTTTCCATGTAAATGTATTGTTGATGCTGCCTACCCAGTCAGGTAATGCATTACCTGCTTTTACAAACACGGTGGTCACATCAGGAAAACCATCGGCCTTGATCAATAATTCGCCATTATCATTTCGGCGATAGGCAATACCATACAGATCAGCAGCCGAACCACCTACAACCAGTTTGTTCACAATACGTCCTTCATCATAAAAAGGAATTTCTGAAATACCTTCTTTAATGGAAACAACTTCGCTTCTGTTTTGGAACCAGTTCACCACAAAATTCCAGCTGAAGTTCTTTGTTTGAACTGGAGTTGCATTCAACTCCACTTCTATGCCTTTATTTTTGATAGTACCTGCGTTTGTGATGTAACGGCTGAAACCACTTGTATAAGAAATAGGAACAGGAATGATCTGGTCAACGTTTTTACTTTCATAATAGGTAACATCAAGACCGATCTTGTTTTTCCAGAAACGAAGCTCTGTACCTACTTCAAATGATTTTTGCATTTCAGGTTTTAAGCGGGGATCGCCATAACTGGTGCTCCGTAAAAAACCGGGAATGCTTGTACCGCTGCCGGTAAGGAAAGGAAAACCTGCTACCGAACTGAAGTATGGTCCAACACTGTAAATGGGAGCGTCTTTACCAACCTGCGCATAGGAAAGACGGAGTTTGCCAAAGCTTAAAATATTATTGCTTATATCAGGCAAATCAGTAAACACATAGCTGAGACTTGCTGATGGATAGAAGAAAGAATTATTTTCAACCGGCAGGGTTGAACTCCAGTCATTCCTTCCTGTCAGCTCAAGGAACAATGCATTTTTAAAACCGAATTTTGCACTGCCGAATATACCGGCATACCTTCTGTTACTTGTACTTCTGAATGCAAACAAGGTAGCAGTGTTGCTCAGATCATAAAAACCGGGTTGTGCAAAGCGTTCGCCACGTGTGTTTACATTATCAATATGTGTTACTTCAATATTTGAACCTGCAGTGATGGTATAATCAAGATCATTGGTAATATTATCCTGCCAGGTTAAAATAGCATTGCTGGTAATATTGCGAAAGTTAATGCGGTCTTCTACAATAAAACCACCATTGGCAATGGCAAGATCAAAGGTTGTGAGATCGCCGGGGTACCGTGGCCCTGGTACAATGCGTGTACGGTTATCGCTGTAAAAATCACCGCCAATCTTAAAATCAAATTTCAGTTTGGGCATAATGGCATAATTGAATCCCATATTGCCAAAGAAACGGTTGAGGTTACTTACCATCTGGCTGAAACGTGCAACGTACAATGGATTATCAATAATAGTAGGTGAATACACTTTCATACTTCCATCAGGATAAATGTAATCACGCACATCATACGTAGGTGTGTGATAGGAGAGAGCAGTCATCACACCTTTATCACCGGCAGAGGGAGCAACATTTTTTGATGAGGTAAGTGTGGCGGAGCTGCTTACCTGTAATTTGGGTGATAGCTGGTAACTGCCAGCCAGCTTAAATGTGTAACGGTTGAATTTTGAGTAATCAAGAATACCATCCTGGTTAAGTGCGGCAAAGGAGCTGTAATACGTAGCTTTTGCATTACCACCCTGTAACGTAATGGAGTTATTATACCTGTGCCCGGTAGTAAATGCATTTTTAAAATTATTGTAAGCAGGATCATTGGGGCCACGTGGCGGACCAAACGATTGGAATTTTGTACCAAGACTACCGTCAGCATTTACAGGGATACGTCCGTTTGCACCTTCACGGTAACGGGTTTGTATCTCTGGGTATTTAGTGATGAAATCAAAACTAACGGAGCTGTTTACACTAAGACTCATCTTGCCTGCACTTCCTTTTTTTGTGGTGATGATAATCACGCCGTTGGCCGCCTGTAAACCATACAAAGCAGTGGCGCCTGCACCTTTCAGTACAGAGATCGATTCAATATCATCGGGGTTTATATCAAGCCCACGGTTGGCAAACGCAAACTGATCATTGCTTCTTGCCTGGTTACCATTTGTACCTGCACTTGGTATTACACTGGCAGGCAGCGTGCTGTTGTTTACAGGAAGACCATCGATGATAATAAGCGGCTGATTGTTTGCTGCAGGGTTTAAGGAAGAGATACCCCGGATGAGGATATCAGTACCTGCGCCTGGTGCACCACCTGTGGAGGTAATGTTTACACCGCTAACTTTACCCTGCAAGGCGTTGATGAAATTGTTTTCTTTTCCTTTATCGAGTTGAGCCGCTGAAAGTTCCTGTACATTATAACCAAGTGATTTTTTCTTTTGCTTTACACCAAATGCAGTGGTTACAATCACTTCGCTTAATGTGCCTGTTTCAACAAGCTGTATTTCGTATTGTGTGGCAGCGCCAATTGTTAACTCGTGTGAGGTGTAACCGGAAGAGGAGATCACCAATACAGGATTTGCACCGGTTACCCGGATACTAAACTGCCCTGTTTCTGATGCAGTTGTAAAATTAGTAGTGCCTTTTTGCTGAATGGTGGCAAGAGGTACCGGCTCATTTCGGCTGTTGGTGATAATGCCGCTTATCAACTTCGACTGGGCGAAGACGCTGGCCGGAAGCAATAGCAGCAGCATTGCCAGAAGCCGGACAAAACATTTTTTTCTCATGATTAGTTAGTTTGTTGCAGTGAAAAATCAATTCCTGTTAACAGAACAAAAGCTCTGTTTTTGCAGTCCTCTTAAATATACTACAATTAGTTTTGAAACAAAAGCACTGCAATAGCCATTCAACACAGCACACAAATCTGTAAAACAGTTGCAGGTTGTTTTTGATTTTGGCTTACGGATATATAGTATTATGTGATGTTTGTGAGGCACAGCATGCGTTTGTTCATATTTTGCAAGCGGTTTTTCTTTTCTTTACAAACTCATGGATATTCACTCTCAGTTTTCGATGGCACAATGGCTGCTCATTTTTGCCGCAGCTTTTATTATCGGTTTAAGTAAGGCGGGTTTGAAGGGTGTTGATATGCTTTCGGTTACCATCATGGCGTTGGTGTTTGGCGGCAAA
>NZ_CAMLGT010000140.1 GCF_946479605.1 uncultured Lacibacter sp. | reverse complement strand
ATGTAAGCAGGGATATCAACTAAGCCGTCCTGTTTGGAAGCACGCCAGCGACGTTCACCCGAAATAAGACGGTATTTGCCGGAAGGCAGTTTTGAAACAGTAACCGGCTGAATAATGTCGTGCATCTTAATGCTTTCGCTCAGTTCTTTCAGGGCCTGCTCATCAAAATCACGACGGGGCTGTTTGGGGTTGATCTCAATATCAGCCACCGGTATCCGCAGCATGGATGTAACTGCTTCAGCCACTGTAGGTTTCAGCTGGCCAGCGGTTGTTTTCAGGTCGTCATCAATACTTTTCAACAGGGAACGGATTCCCTTTCCTAACGCATCTTTTTTTCCGGGAGTAGACATAGTTTTTCTGAATTACAGTTTGCGAAGTACCTGAAAAAAATCCAAATGGCAAGGCAATGGAAGAGGAGTTTGAAGTTTATGGCCATCTGTAGATGTCTGCTCACCTGAAGGGTGACTGACCATCAAATAATTAAACAGAGTAAGAAGATGGGATTATTTTACAAAACTATAACCCAGCCATGTAGCTGTGAGACCCAGCAGCAAACTTCCGCCAACATACAACGCAAACATGCCGATTCGTTGCTGTTGCAGCATGGCTAAACTTTCCAGTGAAAAAGCAGAGAAAGTGGTAAAGCCGCCGCAAATACCGGCAGCTAAAAAGAGTCGCCAGTTATTGGCAAACGCTTCACTTCTTAACGCAATGGCAAACACTGCACCAATGATAAAACTGCCGATGATGTTTACCAGAAAAGTAGCAATAGGAAAAGAAGCATGCTTGAACCAGACCGAAAACAAATACCGCAGCATGCTGCCTGCAGCACCACCTAAGCCAACAAGTAAAATATTTTTCAGCATTGTGGTAAGTAATTAGTTATTAGCCGAAAGTTGATAGTATGAAATGTCTAAAGACTATTGACTGCCGGCTATCGGCTTTCTTCATTACAGGTTTCCCGTAAATGTATAATTGAAATCAACCTGCCAGATGCCATCACGTTTGATCACTTTTACGGGCATCGGTTTCTTTTTATACGAGTTAGAATAATTAACGATCACCACAGTGTCGCTTACATTATCAACAGAGTGAATGAGGATGGAAGCATCTTTATAACCTTCTTTGTCTTTTTTACTCATGTCTTCTTTGTACTTCTTCTCAATAACACCCAGTTCATACAGGTTCAGGCTGTCTTTGATCATCAGCTCCCTTGCCCATTCATAATCGCCATCCAGTGAACTGCGGATAAATTCACGGGCTGTATCTAAAGCTTCTGTGGGGCGTTCACGCTTTTGTTGGCACGCAAAAAAGCTAATGGCAAGAACAAGAATGAGCGATATTTTTTTCATGATGCCCAAATGTACAAAAGGGAACGATTTGCTGTACAGTTTTAACATGGTATAGATTCGCAGATGAAGCTGATTTTTGCTAACTGCGAAAATCAGTTCTATCCGTTTGATCTGTGTCTCCATCAAAAAAAATCCCGTCTCACTTACAGAAACGGGATGCGGTTGTATATGCTGCGGTGTAAGTACCTTGTTTAACGGCGGTAATAGCTGTTGGGCTGTTCCGGTTCTGTTTGGTGATCTTTATCGTATGCACGGATGATGGCTTTCACCAACCTGTGACGCACAACATCTTCTTCATCCAGCTCAATATGGCTGATGCCATCAATGTTCTTTAAAATGCGGATACCTTTTTCCAAACCGCTGCGTTGGTTCTTTGGCAGATCCACCTGCGACAGATCACCGGTGATGATGGCCTTTGCATTTGCACCAATACGGGTAAGGAACATTTTCAACTGCAGATCAGTAGTGTTCTGCGCCTCATCCAAAATGATAAACGCATTATCCAGTGTTCGGCCACGCATATAAGCAAGCGGTGCAATTTCAATAACACGTGTGGTCATGTAATAGCCAAGTTTATCAGCAGGGATCATATCATCCAATGCATCGTATAACGGACGGAGATATGGATCGATCTTTTCTTTCAGATCACCGGGTAAGAAACCAAGGCTTTCACCAGCTTCTACCGCAGGGCGTGTAAGAATGATCTTCTTCACCAGTTTGTTCTTTAATGCACGTACAGCCAGAGCAACAGCCGTATAGGTTTTACCTGTACCGGCAGGGCCAATCGCAAACACAATATCATTTTTGTCTGCTGCTGCCACCATTCTTTTCTGGTTCTGTGTTCTTGCACGTACAGTACGGCCATTGGGTCCAAACACCAGTACTTCACTTGGGTTTCGTTCCACAAATGCATCAACAGTTTCCTGATCGTCACCGCCAAGGATCTGTTCAAAATAATTTTCGCTGAGTTGTCCGTTCCGTTCCAGGTAGGCGATGAGCAGATCAATTTTTTCTTTAGCCTGGTCAACCTGTTCGGGGCTGCCACTTAACTTGATCTGTGTGCCACGGGATAAAATTTTTAGGAGCGGAAATTTTTTCTTGAGAATGTCGAGCTTGCCATTGTTAACACCAAAAAATTCAATCGGGTTAACGGTTTCGAGGTTGATGATCGTTTCTGTCAAAGCTTTTCAGTTTAGCGGCCGGTACCGGAATATTGTGTCCTACGCAGATCTGCCGTAGTAATAAGATTTCAGAACCAAACCATGTTCACAATTAGTATCGTTTTGGGTGCGATACTTCTAACCCTTCCATCTATTCCAATATTACTTATTGAAAACTGATTTTCATAAAGGTACTTATTCACAGGATGTGGAAACGTTAACGGACGATGAAATTTATTTTTCGTAAATCAGTGAAAGCAGAAAAAATATTTTCAGGCAGTTTCAGGCTGAAATAAAAAAAGATAATGCCTGTGAAAGTTTGCGGTACTGTTTATGCTTATACCATTTTACATATCTTATCAACAATAGTTATTGAGTATATTCAACCATACACATGGAATGAAACCGGCTTTATTCATAACAGGAATTGCTGTGTTGTTTATAGTGTTTACGGGCTGCCGTGGCTGTATGCAGCAAACTGCAGCACCCCCTCCTTTGGCAATAACAGATAGTGTAGCTGTTGATCTTCCATTGTCAGTATTTAATCTTCCTGTAAAGTATGAATTGAAAAATTTTGAGCAATGGATCAACAATGTTATCAAAGGGAAATTTCTAGAAACGGTTATAAACCCATTGAATGATGAACGTGATGAAGCAATACTTTCTTTTACAAAGCGGGGCACTATAACCATTCGTTCAAACGGAAAAGAACTGATCTGCACGGTTCCTTTACTAGCTGAAATCATACTCACAAAAAGCAGGTTAGGAAAAGGATTTACTAATTCTGCCGAAGCTGTGACCACAGTTGTAAATGTGCAGCTTTCAACTCCTGTTTCATTGCAAAAAGACTGGGGATTTGTTACTGCTTTTCATATCAGAAAAATTGAATGGGTAAAAGAACCTGTGTTTCGTTTAGGTCCTTTCAAAAAAAATCTCACCAAAAAGATCAATGCATGGGTGGATGAAAATCAAAAACAACTTACAACCATACTCGACAGAGAGATCGGGCAATCGGTATCAATGCGGCAACCAATTGAAAAAGTGTGGAACGATCTGCAAAAGCCAATGGTCATCAACCGTAAAAAGAAAATGTTGTGGTTGCGTTTTTATTGCACATCGATTGAAGGAAAAATCATGCTTGATCAAACAGCCATCATCTGCCAAACGAAAGTGCTGGCTACTACAAAAATGCTTACGGATACCACCGCCTTGCAACCGGTGGCAGCATTGCCTCCTTACAAATTTCTGAAAGACGCATCACCACATTCCGATATTCATTTGTATGCGTTTACTTCTTTTGATGAAATAAATGAACAGTTGAATGAACACCTGAAAGGCAAAACAATTACTGCTGAAGGCTATTCGCTTGCTATAAAATCGGTGAAGGCTTATGCATCGGCTGCAGGTATTTCCGTAGAAGTAAAAACTGGTAATGATGTTTCTGCTAAACTGGTGGCAAGTGGCAAGCTGGAGTTTGATGCAACCACTCTGGCATTAACAGTGAAAGATTTTGATTATACTGTTAGCAGCGATAATGCCTTGGTAACTGCAGGTGATATGCTTCTGCACAAGCAACTGAAAGATACCATTGCATCGCAACTGGTGGTTGAGCTGCATTCGCTGATAGATACCCTTCCACGTTTGGTGGAAAACGCCATTGCCAAAGGCAATAAAAGCGATAAGCTGGAGCTGAATTTTGAAGAGCTGGCTATTCATCATTGCGAAATTTCAACAGGTGCAGAAGGTGTTCATATTATTATCCATGCAGAAGCAAAAGCTGATGTACGGTTAAAAAAACTAAAACCGGGAAAGAAACTTCATATCCGAAAAATATAGCATGTCGTTTGCCTGGCTTTTATTTCCCTCATCAAACATGTTGAATACTTATTTTTGCTCCGTGGCTGTTTATTTCACTTCACTTAATTCCGGCAGTAATGCAAACTGTTATTACGTAAGTAACGGTGTTACGGCTGTGTTGATTGATGCGGGTTTATCGTGTCGTGAAACTGAAAAAAGAATGAAACGCCTGGGGCTTGATATGCAACAAGTGAAAGCAGTTTTCATTTCACATGAACACAGCGATCATATTAACGGACTGGAAGTGTTGAGCAAAAAGCATCAGCTGCCGGTTTATGTATCGGAAAAAACATGGAACAATACCAGCCTTTCAGTTGATGTACAGCTGCTGAAACATTTTGGTAAAGATGAAGAAGTATGGATTGATGAGCTGCAGGTGAAATGTTTTTCAAAATCGCATGATGCTGCTGATCCATTCAGCTTTATGATCTCGCATCAATCAATTAATGTTTCTGTTATTACTGATATTGGTTATGCCTGCAAAGAGGTACTCAAACATTTTCAACAAAGCCATGCTGTTTTTTTAGAAAGCAATTACTGCGAAACCATGTTGGCGAACGGCGATTATCCTTATCATCTCAAACGCCGCATCAGTGGCGATGAAGGCCATTTATCGAACCAACAGGCCTTGGATGTTTTTTTAAATTACCGCACACCGCAACTCAGTCATCTTATTTTATCACATCTCTCGAAAAATAACAATACACCCGAAGTGGTGGATGCATTGTTTCAGTCACATGCCGGTGCAACAAAAGTTGTGGTTGCTTCACGTTACCAGGAATCGGAATTGTTTTGTATTGATGGCGTAACTACTGTTGTTCGCCGTTCCATGCTGAAAAAGAAAAAGCAACTGCCCGATCAAAACCAGTTGAGTTTGTTTTAATGTTTTAATTCTTTCATTTGTACATCAACGTTCATACACATCATGCACAACCGGTTGAAGGGATCATCAGCATCGGTAACCTGTATAAAAATTTTGACACAATAGAAGCCGGTAGTTTGTATTCCGTTGGTCTGCACCCATGGTTTATTACTGCAGAAACCTGGCAACAGCAGTTTCAAACAGCAAAGGAAAAATGTCGTTTGCAAAATATAGTGGCGGTTGGCGAAGCAGGGTTAGACAAAGTATGTACAACTGATTTTGCATTGCAGCAAACAGTTTTCGCTGCACATATCCAATTAGCAAATGAATTGCAAAAACCGTTGATCGTTCATTGCGTTCGTGCACATTCCGAAGCGATAAGTTTGTTGAAACAACACAATATAAAAGTTCCGGTTCTGTTTCATGGCTTTACCAAAAGCAAAGAGTTGGCATTGCAGTTAATGGCACAGGGTTATTATTTGTCGTTTGGTCATGGGTTAATGAAAGAAAACCTGCGTACTGTTTTAGCCGCTTTGCCGCTTGAGCAGGTATTACTGGAAACAGATAACAGCACGGCAACCATACAGGAAATTTATTCGCTGGCAGCTTCTGCTTTTCAAATTGATGAAGATTCGCTTAGTTTGCAGCTTTCAAAAAACGCAGCCAAAGTATTTGGCGAAATAATTACAAGAAGATGATGACAGATATTTCTTGGCTTTCACGCACCAGTTTATTGATCGGCGAAGAGACCGTTCGTGCACTCACACAAAAGCATGTGATGGTAGTGGGAATGGGTGGCGTAGGTTCTTTTGCTGCAGAGTTTATAGCCCGCAGCGGTGTTGGTAAAATGACGATCATTGATGGGGATGTGGTGGATCCTACTAACCGCAACCGGCAATTGCCCGCATTGGCAACTAATCATGGGGTATCAAAAGCATTGATCATGGCCGAACGCCTGCAAGCGATCAATCCTGAACTGGAGCTGAATGTGGTGAAGGAATTTGTTAATCCGGAAATGGTTGTGCAGCAACTTTCCTACAAACCCGATTATATCATTGATGCCATTGACAGCATTACACCGAAGATCACATTTATACGACTTGCTTATGAAAGTAAATTGCCATTGGTAAGCAGTATGGGTGCAGGTGCAAAACTTGATCCTACACAATTGCGGGTGGTAGATATTTCGAAAACCTATAACTGTCCGTTTGCACAGCAGATCAGGAAAAATTTAAAAGGTCACGGTATCCGCCGTGGAATAAAGGTTGTGTTTTCACCTGAGCAACCCATTAAAGAAAGTTTGATGTTAACCGATGGAAAGAATTACAAGAAATCGGCTTACGGAACGATTTCTTATTTGCCGGCGGTGTTTGGTGCAACAACGGCATCGGTGGTTATCCGTGATTTGATTGAACAGGTGAAAAACGAAAAATAAGAACATGCAACGCAAAAAAGTAGATGTAGATGTGGTGAAAGATGTGCTTGACCTGCTATTGGCAGCAAGACCAGATTCTACTTTTGTGCAAAGCCTCGCTTTTCAATATGCAGAACGTGGCGGACTAAGCAAAAAGCAATTAGAAGGTTTGCGTTCGAAAGCATTAAAAGTACCGGAAATTCCAGCGCATAAACTGGCTACACTCGAAGCCATTATTTTACGCAAGCCCACCAAAGAACGTAGCGCTGCCAGCGCACCTACAGCCATGTTTACAAAAGATGAAGCAACAGGTACTATTATTGATGCAATACTTGCAAAATATCCGCAACATAAACAGGTGTTGTTTTTAAAAGCCAAGTACGAGAACAACGAAATTTTATCGCCTGCTGAAATAACCGATCTGAAACGGTTGGAGAAACTGTTGAATAAGTAGAGTTTGCCGCAAAAACTCAAAGGCACAAAGGAGCAAGAAGGATTTTGCTTGACCTGACAGATTTAATTAAGTAGTGTTGTGTGCTAATTGTTTTGATGCAAATAAAGAGAGCTTAACCTGTCAGGTCTGAGTCAACTTTGCGAAGTTTTCTGCGTTATTTTTCTCTGCACCTAAGTAATCTTCAATACAAAAACCGAGCAATCTGTATGCGGCTCAACAGCAGTAATGGTATCGGAATAATTTTCAATTACAAGCGGCTGCAGTTGCTCAATAAACGGTTTCGCCATTAAACGTTGTGGGGTAGAAAGAATGATGGTCGTTCCTTTCTCCAAAAACGATACAAGTATGTTGTACAATGATTCAAACACCTGTGGTTCGTAGTTAATGTCGCTGAGTAAGAGTACGTCGGTAGTAAGATCAGGCGGCAATTGATTCCAATCAAGTACAGTTGCAGTACAATTATTCAATTTATTTTGTTCAATTGATTTTTGCATCAGTTCCACTGCATCGGCCGATACATCGCTGCAAAGAACAGCACTTGCAGTTTGTGCAGCAAGAAAAGAAGGTAAGCCAAGACCGGCAGCTAATTCAACAACAGTTTTATTGCTGATGAGTTCATTCCTGTTAGCAAGAAAATTACACAGCGCATATGCTGCAGCCCAAACCTGTGCCCAGTAAGGAGCCGGGGTATGTTCATTTGTTTTCAGCCGTTGCTGATACCATTTTTGTAACACATCAGCATCCGGTATAAACGCATCAAATTGAAATTTGCCGAATTGAAAATTGCGTAACGTAGTTTGTAATTGCATCTATGCAAAGAAACAATCTATTCCCAAATCACTTTCCCTTTTTCAGAAAACCACTTAGGATAGAACTGCTGATGAATTTTTTCTACCTGGTTTCGTTTTACTTTCATTGTTGGTGTAAGCAAACCGTTTTCCATGCTCCAGTTTTCCTTCATTATAACTGCTTTTGCCACCTGCTCATGATGTTCAAGTGTACTATTTACTGTTGCAAGTGTTGAAGATAAACTTTCAATCAGCTGCTCTTTTGTTTTTTGTTTGCCCAGTTCAGAAAGCGTTACTAATGCAATAGGCTGGGGAATACCCATGCCTACCACACAGGCCATTTCAATATCTGTATTTGCACAAAGCTTTAATTCAATAGGCGTAGGTGAAATGAATTTTCCTTTATCCGTTTTAAACTGGTCTTTCAAACGGCCGGTTACAAATAAAAAACCATCATGATCGTACTCGCAAATATCGCCTGTGCGCAGGTAGCCTTCTTCGTCAAATACTTCAGCGGTCAGTTCAGGTTCGTTATAATAACCTTTCATAATGGCCGCACTTTTTAAACGCAATTCACCATCTTCCGCAATTTTCACCTGCAAGCCTGAAAATGGTTTACCAACCGAGCCAAAGCGTCTTGCAGTTGGCCGTTCAAAATGTGCAAGCAGGCAATCTTCCGTCATGCCCAATGCCTGCAATATTTTTACATCAAGCCGGTTAAACCAGCTTTGCATTTCTACCGAAAGCGGAGCTGAGCCACTGAAAATAAATTCAGCCCTTGCAAGACCAAGTTTCTTTTTAATGCTTTTCTTAATGATGTTATTGATGACAGGAATAGATAAGAGAAGATCGAGTTTTTTCTGTGGCAGTTTATTCAACACACCTTCCCTGAACTTGCCCCACAAACGGGGAACGGCAAAGAATATATGCGGTTGTACTTCGCCGATATTTTTTGCAAAGCTGTCGATGGATTCAACAAAAGAATAAGTAGCGCCGAGATAAATGCCGATACATTCAATACCTATCCGCTCAGCAATATGACTTAACGGAAGGTAGGATAACATTGCAGGATGTTTGGTCAGTTGCAATTCTGCGATGGCGGTAGTAGCTGTAACATGTACGTGGTTGAAAGTGTGCATCACGCCTTTGGCCTTACCGGTAGTGCCCGATGTATAAATGATTGTAAACACATCATCGGGTTTCCATTCATGCAATGTTGCAAGTGGAGAAGCTGATGCAATTAATGTATTCCAGTTATGTTGTTCGTTGCGGTTGTAATCATCAAATCCAATACGGGTAAGATGTGAGGGGATGCCCGCTTCCTGTGATGCAAAATCATCAAGCTTGCCAATAAAGATTGCTTTTGAATTACTATGCTCAAGGATAGGTTGTATAGATGCAGCTGTTAATGTTGGATAAATGGGGATGGAAACACAACCAGCCATCATAATTGCCAGATCGGCCATGAGCCAATGAGCACAGTTCTTTGATAAAATGGCCACATGCGAACCTGCAGGCAAATTCAATGCATGCAATGCGGCTGCCATTCTTCTGCATTCATCTCCTGCCTGCTGCCGGGTCCATTCTTTCCACACACCGTTAAATGGCTGTCGCAGAAAAACAGTTTGTGGATGTTCCTGTTCGTGCTTTAAAAATTCGAGGAGGACGTTGGAGTATGGCATAACAACACATTTTGGTATTGTAAACTACTGAAAAAATCTGCAAGTAATTAGATTGTTCTTTTCCATTTTGGTTATTAACCCACCCCTTGAATCATTCTTCTGTGTAGCAGCTTGCTGCCCATCACGGGAGGGGGTAATCAGTTTGAAAGATGTAGAAAGAACGTCATGCAGTTGCACTTTGCTACTTATCATTTACCATCTCGCCACAATTTTAAAATTGATCAGCCTTGGCGTTAAG
>NZ_CAMLGT010000139.1 GCF_946479605.1 uncultured Lacibacter sp. | reverse complement strand
CTTACACCCGATGCTGTTTGCTTTGTTGACTGTGCTGTTGCTGCGCTGAACATTCCTGCTATAAGCAGGGTAAGAAAAAATTGCTTCTTCATATAAATGACATTTAGTTTTTGTGATGTAATAGAGCTTGTGTAATTAATTTCCTCCGTTACCGGCTTCCTTCTGGGCATCTGATTTCATTTTTTCATTCGCTGTGATCAGGAATTCAACACGCCTGTTTTGCGAACGGCCTTCTTCAGTATCGTTTGTGTACTTTGGATAATTTTCACCCATCGGCTTCGGTGTCATGCGTGATGTTTGAATGCCACGATCAACCAGGTACATCATTACAGCATTTGCTCTTTTCTGCGATAATGATTCGTTGTAAGCATCACTACCCTTATTGTCAGTATGTCCTTGTATTTCGATATTTGTGTCAGGATATTTTTTCAGTACCAATGCCAATTCATTTAAACTGTTCTTTGCTTCTGTTTTTAAACCTGATTTATCAAAATCAAACAACACTTTACTTTCAAATTCAATTTCAATTCCTTCGCCCACACGTTCCACTTTTGCATTTGGCACTTGTTTTTTGATCTCTTCTGCCTGTTTGTCCATTTTTTTACCGATCAGTACACCGGCTGTACCGCCCACTGCTGCACCAATAATGGTACCCAGTGCTGTATTACCCGAAGCCCTGCCAATAACTGCCCCCATGGCAGCTCCACCTGTTGTTCCAATAATTGCACCTTTCTGTGTTTTCGTCATGCCTTTACAGGCTGCTAATAAAATAGAGCCTGCAACTAAGTAATACATCAGTTTTGTTCCTTGTTTCATAGTAGAAAGTTTATTTAAACCCCACCTTGCCAAAGATTGTGCCAGCCTGATTATATGACATAAAAAAGAAGGGATGCATTGCATTGCATCCCTTCTTTTGCTAAATGATTATAAGAAAATTATTTGATGAGGTTAAGTGCATTTAACCAGCCGCTGCGTTTTGTTGCCCATCCGCTCACAAATGCTTCAGGTTTTAATCCGCCTTCAAGACTTTTTAAAACACCTGTTGCCTGTGCCATTGTTTTCACTGTATTGGCAGTTGAAATAAGATTCTGCACATTAAATCCCTGTTTAAACATATCAGGTTTAATAAATCCTGCCAATGACGCAATTGATTTACCTACACCAACAGCATCTTTTACTTTTCCTGCAGCACTTAAAAAATTTCCCTTCTCACCCGTCCATGCACTGGTGAAAGAAGCTGGCTTTACTGCATTTGTAAATTGTGTAAGAAGATTTCCGATGCTTGCCCCTCCATTTACTTTTGGCAGCTGGGCATTGGTAACTGCCACAAAGAACAGCATACATGCTGCCAAAGCGAACTTTAATTTCATAGTTGTTAGTTTAATTTATTTACGAAAGAACTCTATTTTTTACTGATAAAAAAGTTTATTCAATCCCCGGTTGTTTTAACTGCCAGCCCGTTTTCTTTTTTTCGGACAGCACCATTTCTTTTACATCGGCCAATAATTTTTTCGCATCATACACTATCCCGTCTTTAATAGTAAACTTTACACCTCCAGCCCTGATCACTTTATTTTCTGCATTGAGACGGATTGCACCTGTACCGTATAATAACTGCAGATTTTCCAAAGGGTTCACATCAATCACAACAATATCTGCCAGTTTGCCCACTTCAATGCTTCCAAGATCTTTTTCTACACCCAATGCCTGTGCACCATATAATGTTGCCGAACGGAATACTTCCAGCGGGTGAAAACCTGCTTCACGCAACAATTCCAACTCACGGATATATCCAAAGCCATAGGTTTGATAGATAAACCCATTATCACTCCCTGCTGTAACACGGCCTCCACGGTTTTTATATTCGTTGATAAACTTCATCCATAAGCGGTAATTCTCTTTCCATTCTACTTCCTGCTCAGTTCCCCAGCTGTGCCAGTAACTGCCATGCGATACACGGCTGGGTTCATAAAACTTCCACAGCGATGGCAAAGTATAATCCTCGTGCCACTCTGCTCTTCTTGCACGTTGCAGATCACGATTAGCTTCATAAATATTAAACGTAGGATCAAGTGTAAAATCATACTTCAGCAAACCGTTCATGACATTATTCCAATGATCGCTGTAAGGCGCAGCCGCCTGTTTCCATAATTTTCCTGCTTCTTCAAAACGATGTTGTTCATTACTGTAATTGTAACCAAGCGGATACTGCTGAATCGTTTGGTTGGTAAATAACGCTTCAGGCAAACCATACCAATGTTCCATCGATGTCATGCCAGCTTCAGCCGATTTCAACACATTCCATCTCGCCACATCCATCTGTGCATGATGGGCACAGCTACGCAAACCCAACCTTTTATTTTCACGCACAGCAGCATCCATGATCTGCGGAGCTGCGCCAAAAAACTTAATACCATCGGCACCATTCTTTGCATTTTGCCGCACCCATTCAATTGCCTGCTCGGGTGTGCTGATGGGTGTTTTACTTCCCTGCCCGAAAGCAGTGTAGGCAAAAATGCGTGGTGCGGTGATTTTGTTTTCTGCACTCAGGCGTTTTTCTTCCAGCACCCAGTCGAGACCGTTACCACAGGAAGGATCACGAATAGTAGTAATACCATGTGCCATCCAGAGTTTAAAAACATATTCGGCATTTGCACCTTGTCCTGTACCCCCGATGTGCCCATGCATATCAATAAAGCCCGGCAATACATAATGACCATCAAGCCGTAACTCTTTACCGCCTTCTTTTAACTTGGGACGACTGTTTTCATTAATAACCACGCCCGGATAACCAACATTGGCGATCTGCACAATACGGTTCTTTTCTATCACAATATCAACCGGACCAACAGGCGGAGCTCCTGTGCCGTTGATCATGATCACGCCTCGTAAAATGAGTTGTGTATAAGGCCCATCACCTTCATTCTTTATTGGTGCTTTTGCCACCTGAGCACGGGAAGAAAATAAAATGCAAACAAGGGCAAGTACAGTTGTAATTATTCTCATAGCAATGTTGTTCTTACTGAAATGTACAACTATTCGTTTTAAGAAGTTGCGTCACATATCGAATGATTACCTGTCAGTACTTTTCACCGGGAAAATATTTTTGCATCAACGCTTTGAAGGGTGCAGAATTGCGGATAACAGCAAACTCTTTCTGGCTCCACACTTCGCCTGCTTCGCCATATTTCAGCTTCAGCGCATTTTCAAGACTGGCAATTGCTTTTGCATCATCTTTTATAGCTGCATATGCAACGGCAAGATAATAATGACCCGATCCGCTTTTTGCATTTGCCTTTACCAATTGTTCAAGATAAGTAACCGCATCAGCATACTTACCTGTGTTTACATAAATAAGCCCTGTGAACAATAATGGGTTTTCATAACCCGGATCAAGTTTCAGCGCCTGTGCATAATAAGGCAATGCTTCTTCAAACTTCTGCTGTACATAAAACAGGTTGCCGAGGTTATTATAAGCCCTCATTAACGAACGGTCAAGTTCAACCGCTTTCAGTAAATAAGCTTTTGCAGAATCGTATTGCCTGTACCGCAGATACACCACACCGGTGCTGTTATACAGATCGGCCATTTGAGGTCGCAACGCAATGGCTTCTTTCAGATATTTGATAGATGAATCCGGTTCTGTCATGTCCCTGAACAGATCAGCCATATCGATCAGTACAGAAATGTTTTCGTTATTGAACTGATAAGCCTGTTTGTAATTAGCGAGTGCTTCTTCCGGTTTGTTTTGTTTTTTAAGGACCAATGCCATACTGTTATAGATCTGCGCATTTCCAGGGCTTAATGCCAAGGCTTTGTTTAAACAATACAATGCAGAATCGTACTGGCGTGTGCGGTCATAAACCGATGCAAGATTGCTGTACACAGAAAAATTAAGTGTATCAAGTTCAATTGCTTTTACAAAATATTTCTTCGCAGAGTCAACCTGATTCTTTCGGTAATAATACACACCTATAGAATTATATGTACCCGCATCACCGGCATTTACATCAATGGCTTTATTAAAATACACATTGGCAGAATCGGCCATTCTTGCATTCTGATAAAACGTTGCAAGGCTGATGTATGCATTTTTGGAAGAAGGATTCATGTTAATGATCTTACGGAAATAGTAAGCGGCCGAATCGGTACGTTTCCCCTGCTCATGCAAACGTGCAAGATCAAGATACGGTTGTGTGTAAGATGAATCGAGTTTAATAGAACTGTGGTAATAATGCAAGGCAGAATCAACCAAATTGATCTCTTTATAAAAATTACCCAGCAACTCGTACACAAATGCTTTATCTGGATAATACTGTACACTGCGCAGGTAAAACACACGTGCCGAATCGTAACGCTTCATAGACGCATACACTCTTGCCAATCCATTATACGCATATACAAACGATGAATCCTTTGCAACCGATGCATTGAAATAACTGATGGCTTCCTGGTACCTGCCCTTTTCTTTCATGAGCCAGCCCAGGTTATTTAATGCAGAAACATTTGACGGATCAAGCGCCAACCCCTTCCTGTACCAGCTTTCTGCCTTTTCCACTCTCCGTTGCTGAAACTCGAAGTAACCAAGATCAACATACGCATCTGCATTCTTCGGATCAACTGCAATTGCTTTTTCATAGTAAGTCTTTGCCAGATCAAACCGTTTCATCTGTGTATAGGCAAATGCAGCAGTGGTATAAGGATAGCGCCACTTGGGTGCTTTGCTGATTGCTTTCACACTGTAATAAGCGGCACTGTCGGGCTTTTTCAATTGCAACTGTAATGACGCAATGGTATGAAGTACATAAGCCGCATTACTGTCCAGCGAATAAGCCTGGTAAATAAGACGGCGGGCTTCCTGCATATTGGTCACATTGTTCTTGCCGTCAAAATAACTTCTGGCCTGGAAGAACAGCAGTTTGCCCTGCAGTGACCTGATGAGTGATTCATCGGAAGGATCAACAAGATTGATGGCCTTGCGCATCATGTTAGCCACTTTCTCAAAATCAAGACCAGCAATGTATTCAAGTCGCTCAATACCCGACTGTACTTCTTCGCTTCGTTCATTATCATCCAGCTGTGTTCTGATCTGTTGAATTCCTGCTGCATCTTTTCCACTCAGGTAAAGATTGATCTTACGTTGTGCAAAATTGATAAACTCAGCAGCCAGTGTTTGCCGTGCATCAACCGTTAACACATCATCAGGAAATAAACGCTGTAACTGATCGTAAAAATAATCGGCCGAACTGTCGCCGGTAAGTTTATTACTCTTGATGGATTGAGTGAACTGGTTGTAAATACGCACCACGTTGGTATCGGCCGGCAACGCTCCTCTTCTTCCTCGTGCATTGTTTACAAAATCATTTACACCACTTCCTTCTGTCATGCCCGTGAGGTTCTTTGCCTTTTGCCAGCTTTTCAGAAAGGTACTGTCAACCTTTGCCACATATTTTCTGCCGTTATCATCGCAACAGATGAATGGTTCCTGTTTACGTTTGTATTTCTTTTCAGCCAGCGCCGGTACTTTATCAAGAATATACGACCGCAGTTCAACCAACGTGATCACTCCATCCTTTCCTTCATACCCATCAGCCAAACCACTTAACCCATCAACGAGGTAATAAGTAAAAAGCCCATGTCCGGTACCGATAGTAGCATCCTCCATCGATTCCTGCCCTGCACCTGTTGCCAGCATGATCACTTCCCCTGCTTTACGTTCAGAAATGGCAGAGTTCAATATCTGCTGACCATCCTGTCCACCGGGTAATTCATTCGTACGGCAGGCATCCATAATGAGATAGATCTCCACATTCTTCCGGCTTAATTCTGCAATACGGCTCTTTAGATTATACAGCTGAATACTGCCCGTTACAATGTAATTGTTTTTATCGCCTGCCGGGTTACAGTCATAAGTAAGAAAGAAGTATTCATCCTGGTTAATAGCATCGCCATGCCCTGCGAGATAGATATATAACCTGTCGCCCGATTTCAGGTTTTTCTGACGGAGCCATGCCATTCCTTTCACCCAAAAGTTGGCAGAGGTTGCCTGCTCATTTACAAGAAACAACATTCTGTCGTCAGGAATATTACCGGCCCCTGTCGATTTTAAATAATCACGACACAAACCTGCATCACTATCGGCATAAGAAAGGGGGCGAATATGCTGGTAGGTTGATATACCAAGTATCATCGCATAACTCTGACCTCCCACCACTGTGGCTGTATCAGCAGGTTTTGTCGTTTGGGCTTGTGCTATGTTTACTTCTGCATGAAGCAAAAAAAATGCAGCACACAGAATAAGGAAGGCTTTACAATTTCGCATATATTCGAAGACGAAAGTAGTTAAACAGATTTAAGAAGACAAGACCAAAACCAATGCAGCCGCCACCAAAACCACGAACAGGAAAAAAACGTCAACCATTTTTTAAAAGAGTTTACAATTCTTTCTACCATTTTTACCTGCGTTATCTTTTTAAGCGTGATACCATACTGGCAACTATTTCTGTATTCCTCTTTATCTGGCTGCTATCGCTCATCCCACTAAACACCGGTATTCTCAATCCTTTTAAAACTGCTTTAAAGGATCTTGATTTCAACGATATTTCCTACTCTGTACTCAATAAAAACAAAAATACCCCCATCGACAACCGCATTGTTATTGTAAACATTGGTAATGCCGACAGAGCAGGGCTTGCGATGATGATTGAGCAACTGAAAGCCGCTGAGCCAAAAGTGATTGGGCTTGATGTTACATTCAATGCAGCAAAAGATCCGCACACAGATTCGTTACTTGCAAACACAATTGCCAACAGCCCCAATCTGGTTGTGGTTTCACGGCTCGACTGGAAAAATAAAAAAGCACCGGAGGATGTTGGTTATTTTGGCCGGTTTGAAAAATATCATGGCTATGCCAACCTGATTGGCGAAGATGGCGGCACCATCCGCAGTTTTTCTCCTTACGAAAAATCGGGCAACACTGTGTATAGTGCCTTTCCTGTGGCAGTAGCAGAAATTGCCGACAGTAAAGCGGTAGAAAAACTCAGGAAACGCAAGCGTGAATACGAGATCATTAACTACAGCCGCAATACTGATCAGTATGTGATTGTGGAAGGTACAGATGTGCTGGAGAACAATGTAGCGGCATCACTTCTTAAAGATAAAATTGTGTTGATGGGCTATATTAATCATGACCCCTTCAACATCGAAGACAAACATTTTACACCGCTTAACAGCCGCTTTGCAGGAAAATCCACACCAGACATGAACGGTATTCTCATTCATGCCAATATCATCTCCATGGTGCTTGATGGAACCTATATCCGGAATATCCCTTCGGGTATTTTCTGGATCATCACCATCCTCATAGCCTGGCTGCATGTGGCGCTATTCATGCGTTATTATATTGAAGAGCATATCTGGTTTCACCTTGTAGCAAAAGTGGCGCAGATATTCTTTGCGATCCTCTCTGTTTACATCGGCATTCTTGTATTTGATTGGTTTCATTTAAGATTTGATACGAAAATCTCATTAATTGTCATTATCTTGGCTATCGATATTATCTATTTCTACGAGGCGCTCGCTGTATGGTTACATACAAAATTTGGTTTTCAAACCAGTTTTCACTCAAAATCACATTAAACAAATCATGAAGCAAATTCACATCATCCTGCTGCTCACATTCTGCAGTGCGGTTGCGCATGCCCAAAAGGCAAACTCTTTTCTTGTTTACTCAGTTAAGGGTACAGTTTCCATCGTAGAAAACAACAAAGGAACAAAAGCACAGATCGGCAAACTGCTGACCGATAACTCAACAATTACAGTAGGTGCCAACTCATTGGTGAGCATCATTTGTAATGAAGCAAGTTTGTTTTCCATCACCAAGCCAGGTACTTACAGTATGACCCAGTTCAAAGATTCCTGTTTGGCAAACAAAAGCTCTATTACTTCCAACTACCTGAAGTTTATCTGGAACCAGCTTACGACACCAAAAGGTTCGCCTGAAAAGAACCGAAAAAGCTACATGAACAATGTAGGTGCGGTCAGTCGTACAAACATCAGTATCTGGATCGATTCAAGACTCGATACCATTAATTATTACAGCGGCGATTTCCCCATCTCCTGGAAATGCTATTCCGATGCTGATGAGTTTACATTTGATATTTATGAAGAAGCAGAAAACGGCAAACCAGTTTTCCAGAAAACAGTGAAGAAAACAGCAGTTCCGTTTACCGATTTTTCATCGAAACTGAAAAAGAACAAACCCTATTTCTGGCAGGTAAATGTAAAGAATGAAGATCCTGAAAGACGTAAAGTGGTTTACATCTGGGATAAAGCTTCGTTTGAAAAATTATTGGCACAGATACGCAGTGCACATAATGGAACTGAAACAGCAGCGGAAGAAAATTTCCGCATTGGCTTCTTACTTGAATCTGCAAGATTCTATTCAGAAGCATACGGCTATTACCAGAAAGCCGCACAGCTTAATCCGGATCTGGAGCTCTATAAAAAAACATTAGAGGCTTTCCGTAAAGATTATGCAATAGGGCAATAATGAAACTGATCTTACTTTTTTAAACGGCTGCCATGCGCAGCCGTTTTTTGTTGAAATAAAACAGTGTTTCACCCTTCTTCTCCCGAAATTTGCTGCCAAACAGTTTCACATCATGAAGATTCGTTTCTGGAGTATTGGTAAGCCGCATGAACAATATGTAAAAGCAGGTGTGGAAGATTTTACTAAACGCATTTCTAATTACTATCCGGTTGAGTGGACCATTATTCCAGTGCCGAAAAATGCAGCTGCACTTGGTGAAGCCGGTTTAAAAAAGAAAGAAGGAGAAGTATTGCTGGGCATGCTGGATAAAGATGACTACCTGGTTGCGTTAGATGAGCGGGGCAAACAACTGAGCAGCGAAGGATTGGCTGAGTTTATTATGAAACGTACCAATGAAAGCACAAAGAACCTGGTGTTTTTAATTGGTGGCGCCTATGGTATTGATGAAGCAGTGATGCAACGGGCGAATTACAAATGGAGTTTATCGCAGCTGGTATTTCCGCATCAGCTGGTGCGGTTGATATTGGCTGAACAGGTGTACCGGGCATGCAGCATTAACCGGAATGAAAAATACCACCATAGCTAATTACGAGGTACGAAGAAATTTTTGATGTAGGATGTCTGATGCAAAACACAGAGACTATAACCTTCAAATCATTCACCATTGACCATTGACTATTCACAATTGACTATTTCTCATTAGATTTGAACATAAACGATCAACGAAATGGATATTCCTGTTACCTACCTCATCATTGGTTTTACTTGCCTGGTTTCGATTCCTGCTTTTGGAAATGAAAAGATGATTAACAATATGGTGTTCTATCCTGCACGTATGAAAAACGGGAAAGAACTCTATCGTTTTTTAACGCATGGTGTGTTGCATGGCGATTACCTGCACCTCATTTTTAATATGCTTACGTTATACTTCTTCGGTCCGTATGTTGAAGGAGCTATACTTGGAAAATTTCCGTTCATTCTTTTGTATGTTACTGCATTGGTTGCATCGTCGATATTTGATTTCTTTAAACATAAAGACAACTACCATTACCGTTCGCTTGGCGCATCAGGAGCAGTATCTGCCGTATTGTTTGTTACCATCATTGTTGATCCTTGGGCAAGGAATATTTGCCTGTTTGGTGTACTATGTTTACCCAATATCATTTTCGGTATTGCTTACATTGCTTACTCCAGCTATATGGATAAACGTGGCGGCGACAACATTGGTCATAACGCTCACCTGTGGGGCGGCGTGTATGGTTTCATCTTTGCAGCCATTGCACGGCCAGATCTGTTACAAGGATTTATTGAGGGGTTAACGCATCCCCGTTTTTAATGACAGCTTTAATG
>NZ_CAMLGT010000138.1 GCF_946479605.1 uncultured Lacibacter sp. | reverse complement strand
CATTTGAAACTGCTGTAAAAAACATTTTGAGAAATATGAAGGTGAACTGAAGCCTGTCATGTAAGCCACCTCACTGATATTGTGTTCGCCCGTTGCCAAAAATTTAGCAGCTTGTTTCAAACGAACTAACCTGATCAATTCATTCGGTGCCAAACCCGACATCGACTTTAGTTTCTTATGCAAATTAGAACGGCTGATAGAAAGGTCTTTACTCAACTCTTCTACCGATAACTGTGGATCGATCATGCGCTCCTGGATAATGGCCACTACTTTTTCAATAAACTCTTTATCCTGTTTGTTGGTAGTAAGCACTTCGGCTTCTGTATTCGGTTGTTCAGAAAAACGCTTTCGTAATTTTTCCCTTGATTCAAGCAGATTTTTAACAACGGCTAAGACATGTTTCCATTTGAATGGTTTTGAAATATAGGCATCTGCCCCGCTTTCAATTCCTTCTATTTCTGCTTCACTATTGCTTTTAGCAGTTAGCAGAATAAACGGGATATGACTATACTGCACATCGTTTTTAATGCGTTTGCAAACTTCAACACCATCCATGACCGGCATCATCACATCAGAAAGAACAAGATCAACCGATTGTGTTTCGATTAACTCCAATGCTTCTTTACCGTTACTTGCTTTTAGTATTTTGTAATGTTCGATTTTTAAACTGTCTGTAATAAAATTCAGCAACGAAACATCATCATCCGCCACAAGAACAGTAGCAACTGCATCTTTGTCAACTTTCTCTTCTGTTGCAGGAAGTAAAACAGGATCGGCTTCTTTTTCGAGCGGTAGCTCCAATGTGAAAATAGTTTTTACGCCTTCTTTACTCTCCACCAATAACCGTCCACCGTGTTTTTCGGCAAGTGAACTGGCTAAGGCTAACCCGATTCCTGAACTGCCTAAGTTGTGATACTGATGACTACCCGAAGAACTGGTAAAAAACTTTTTGAAAATATGCTGCAGGTTTTCGCCCGGTATGCCAATGCCGTCATCTTCAACACGCAAATGAAGACATGCTTCGTCTTGTATGTTTGTTACTTCTTCAATTACTATCCGTACTTTTTTACGGGCAAACTTAAAGGCGTTTATGAGAAGGTTGCTGAGTATTTTATGGAGCACTTCCGGATCTGCGTCCATCAACAACGAACTCGTTTTGGTAGTAAGTGTAAATTCAATGTTCTTCTGATACGGTAACGATGAAAAGCGTGAGTAAACAGATTGTACCAATGAAACAACTTCCACTTTTTCTTTCTTAATAGTATATGCATCGCTTTCAATGCGTCGAAAATCAAGCAACTGGTTTACTAGGTCCATCAGCCGCTCTGAATTTTCTTCCATAATGTGCAGCTGTTCGGTTTCTGTTTTATCCCATTTCTTCAGCGTGATCAGTTTTTCCAATGGTGCAATAATGAGCGAAAGCGGTGTGCGTATCTCATGTGCCATTACGGTAAAGAACTCGATCTTACGTGCATAAAACTCCTGCTCTTCTTTGTTCTTCATCCGCTCAAGCTTCAACTGATTTTGCCTGCGTATGTACGCAGCTGAATATTTGTAGGCTGCGTATGCAATGCCCATCAACAGTAACACATAAATGAAATAAGCAAGTGTTGTTTTATAGAATGGAGGTTTAATGATGATGCGGATCGTTTTTTCCGGCACATTCCAATTGCCTTCATCGGCTGTTGCTTTTACTTTAAATGTATAAGTGCCGGGAGGTAAATTAGTGTAGGTTGCTTTACGTTCAGCACCCACATAATTCCAGTCAGGGTCAAAGCCTTCCATTTTGTATGCATACTGCAGCTTATCAGTCACCGCAAAACCTAACCCAGCATATTCAAAACTCATGACCGACTGATCGTGTTTTAATGTAAGAGCGGACGTATAATTGATCTGCTTTTGTAAACCTGTACTTGTACTATCGGGCAATACATCTTTATTGAACAGTTGAAAATTGGTAACAGCAACAGCAATCTTTTCATCCGTTTGTTCTGCAATTGCCGGGTTGATTATATTAAACCCTTCAATGCCTCCAGCAAACAGATTGCCGTTTCGTGCTTTATATAAAGCTTTGTAGTTAAACTGCTTTCCCTGCAGGTTATCCTGCATCGTATAATGCTTTATTTTTTCTGTTTGTAAATGAAGGCTGTATATACCATTGTTGCTGCTGAGCCATAAATTACCATTATCATCGCCTGTAATGCCGTAAATAATATTTGCAGTCATCAAACCATTGCCTGTGTATGGTTTCAGTTCTTCTGTTTTATAATTATAACGGTAAAGCCCTCTGCCATCGGTACCTATCCATAAATAACCATGTGCATCATCAAACAGGCAAATAAGTTTTGCAGGTGCAGTGCCGCTGCTGCTTTTTATTTTCTGCACAGCATTGGTTCGCTTATCCATGCGCAGCAAACCATTATTATGGGTGGCCACCCAAATGGTTTTGCTGTTATCTTCATACATGTCGTAGATGATCGTATTGAGCAACCCTTCTGTGGGAATAATGGAAAATGTATTTGTGGAAGAATTAAAACGACAAAGACCTCTATCGGTACCAACCCAAATAACATCATCTTTGTCCTGGTATAGACTAAAGATATTATCGCTGATGAGAGTGCTGGTATCACCTTGCCTATTTCTATAGTACTGCACAGCACCTGTTGATGGATTCAACACATTTACACCACCTGCAAACAAACCTATCCAGATGTTACCATTCTTATCACGCAGCAAACTATGTACATTATGATACGAAAGTTTTTGCTGACCACCTGCAAACGGAAATCTCTGAAATATTTTTGTTGCCGCATCATAATATAGCAAACCTGCATCTTCTGTACCCACCCAATACTTGCCGGGTTTATCTTCCAGGAAACAACTCACTGCTCTTCCGCTCAAAGAACCTGCATCTCCAGTGGGATAGTATAATTCAAATGCTGAGTTTTTTTCTCTGAAGTAATTAACACCGCCAAAAAAAGTTCCTGTCCATACAATCCCGTTCCTGTCTGCATAAATGGAATATACCGCATTATCGCTGATGCTGAAGACATCATTGCTTTTGTTACTGTAAACTGTAAATCTTTCTGTAGCAATATCCAATACATTCAATCCCTTTTCTGTACCTACATATAATTTGCCAGTTGTAGTTTGTTTGATCGATCGTACAATATCATCTTTCAATGCTCCATCAGCACCTGCACGGTATGTCTTGAATTGTTGTTCTGCTTTTTGCCATTTACACAAACCACCGTTCATGGTGCCCACCCAGATCACTCCATCTATGCCTTTATGAATGGCATTGATAAAATTGTTACTGAGGTTGCTGTTGGTTGAACGAAGGTTCTGAAAATGCTTTTTTGCCGGATCATAAACATCTACGCCTGCACCAAAATAGCCGATCCAGATCTTGCCATCATTATCTTGCTCCAGTCTTGTTGTTTGATTGGAAGAAACAGAATTGCTTTTGCCGGTAAATGTAAACTGCTGTGTTTTGCCTGATGCTGTATGGAAATAATAAAGCCCGTTCAAACGTGATGCGAGCCAGATATCACCATTACGGTCTTTCAGAATATCGAAAATGGTTTTGCCTTCAGTAGGAGCAAACAATGAAAAATATTCTGTTTCAAGATCAAGGACATATGCACCGTTTTCTGTGCCTATCCATAAATGCACACTGTCGATGCGAGTAATGCAATGAATGAAGTTGTTTCCAAGTACAGCTTTTACATTTTCTTTAAACTGGAAATTCTTAAACTGGTATCCATCAAAGCGACTAATACCATTCTTTGTTCCAAACCACATATAACCTTTATCATCCTGCATAATGGCACGTACTGTGCCTGAAGGCAAACCATCTGCTACAGAAAAATTCCGAAACAACAATTGCTGTGCTTCTGTTGTTTGTTGAAAGAAGCAAAACAGAAGCACAGCCACATATCGTACAAGCAATTTCATAGAGTGAAGGTAGTTAACTATTTCCTCGCTGGCTTGCAGATCTGTTTAATAAAGTCAACTTCATATTTGCTGAATGGCGTACCATCTTTCCGGTAAATATCATGAAACCAAAGCAAAGGTTCTTTCCCATCTTTAATAGGTGTATCCCATGCGAAAATGGTATTCGTCTTACCACTTACAAAACCCCAATTGATAGCCCCTACATTTTCCTGCTTGAGTAATGGCAAGATCAATTGAAATAAACTACCATTTCTACGTGCCATATACTCTGTGCAGATCAATGGCCGGTTGTACTTACGCAAAGTATCAATAACGTTCTTGTGGTGATCGATATAATTGTAATTGTGATACGTAATAATATCAGAGTTCTCTAATTGAAATTTGTTCAACTCTTTAAACGGTGGAGCGTTATTCCAGACACCTGCTGTAACAGGTTGTGATGGATTTACTTCTCTCGCCCATTGAAACACGGCTTTGAGCAACGGCATACTTTTATTGTGCTGTGCATTATTGCCGGGTTCGTTGTATAGATCCCACATCAGGATACGGCTATCGTTTTTAAATGTGGTCATTACATCTTTCACATACGCTTCCAGTGTTTTTAATGTATCAGGATTTGTATAAAGCATGGTGCCGGGATCTCTCACCCAACCTGAATTATGAATGCCGGGTTTAGGCTGTGGTTGTGTGCCAACAAAAGCAGTATCGTTCCAGCAATCGTCAAAAAATACAAACAATGTTTTTATACCGTGCTTGCTTGAAATGCTGAGATAAGTATCGAGACGCTTTTTAAATCCTGCTTTATCAGAAGTCCATAACAAATGATGGAGATACACACGCATCACATTAAAGCCGAGGTCTTTTGCCCAACCTAATTCTTTATTAATGGCTGCTGTATCAAAACTTGCAGCCTGGAACATTTCCAGTTGATTGATGGCTGTGCTCGGCTGAAAATTGCTGCCCCGCAACCAACCCTGTTTTGCATACCATTCTTTTGCTTTTGTCTCTGTCCATTTAGGGTTTTGCGCACTTACGGCGATGCATGTAAAAATAAATGCTGCAATTATAAAACTGTATTTCTTCATACTACTTGATTTTGGATGATTGCCTGATATGCCTGAGTTGTTGTTGAAATTCGGTTATCAATGCAGGATATTGTTTTGCAAGATTTTTTTGTTCTGATGGATCTTCATCAAGGTTGTACAACTGTACTTCGTTGGATAAGCCCGATTCAACCTTTTTATTGCTGAACCATGTCGGCACTGTTCCTTCAGTTATTGCAATAAACTTCCAGTTGTTTTTCCGGAGAGAAAAACTGTACGATTCTTCCAGCAACCATGTTCTTCCTTTTTTTGTTTGGCCCAACCATGCAGCCAAGTGGTTTTCACTGTCCGTTGCTTCATTGCTTTGCAACTTTGCGTTGATCAACGCCGCAATAGTTTTATAAAAATCTACCTGCGATACCAATGCCTTGCTTACTGTTGGTTTTATTTTCCCTTTCCAATACATAATGGTTGGCACTCTTGTTCCTGCTTCAAAGGCACTGTATTTTCCTCCCCGATACATACCGGAAGGTTGATGGCTGCACACCAACTGTTCTGCAAAATCTGTATAGCCATCATCGAGCACGGGGCCATTATCACTTGTAAAGATCACTAATGTATTTTCTATGAGCTGCAATGAATCGAGCAGCTTCATTATTTCACCCACCATCCAATCCATTTCCACAATTACATCGCCACGTGCACCCATTTTTGTGCTGCCAACAAATTGTTTAGTTGGCGTTCTTGGCACATGAATATTAGGGAATGGATAATATAAAAAGAAAGGTTGCTTCTGATTTTTGATGATGAATGATTTTGCTTTTTCATTTAGTACCATCGGAATTTCTTCATCGATCCATCTTGCCGATTTTCCACCCGTCATATACCCAATTCGACTGATACCATTGGTGATGGTATTGCTGTGTTGTGTATCTGCTTTTTGTTTCAACAGTTGCGGATGCGATAAACCTGTCGGTTCATTACCGATCATATTACTGTAACTCACGTTGATCGGATCGTTCACATCAAGGTTGGGCACTCTCCCGTTCTCTACATACACAGTAGGTACTCGATCGGTTGTTGCTGGAATTAAAAAAGAATAACCGAATCCGATCGCTTCAGGGCCGGGAGTAATTGTTCCATTCCAGTTGATGACCCCATCACCAAGACCAAGATGCCATTTGCCAACTACACCTGTTGTGTAACCATTTCGCTGCAACATTGCAGCAACAGTTTGTGTGCCCGGTTTAAACAGCAACGGAGCATCACCGGGAAGAATAGCAGCTTTGTTTCGAAATGCATATACACCTGTAAGCAAACTGAACCGTGAAGGTGTGCAGGTAGCAGCCGTGCAATGTGCATCAGTGAAACGTGCTCCATCTGCAGCAAGTTTATCTACATTGGGAGTTCGCACAGCGGTTGCACCGTAGCAACTCACATCACCATAACCAAGATCATCTACATAAAACAAAATGATGTTTGGCTTTTTGTTTTGTGAAAACGCTGTAACTGCATGTGCAAAACATAAAACAAGTATGATCAAACGCTTCATCATCTCACTTCTGCATTTGCCTCCATTTTTTTCCTTTGTTGATACTATCTGTAAAATCATCGAACCAAAGTGGATTAGCTGTAAAGGAACCATCGGGTTGTTCCTTTAAACTTTTCATAGGGAAAATGGGATTAATAAACCATGTTGGAGAATTTGGCCCCATCTTTTGCGGAGCGGATTGGCTTAAATAGCCATATGTGGCCAACACCACACCGTATTGTTGAAAATACCTGTAATAGGTTTGCATGAAATGCTGCGGGAACCAGGTACGTGATGCAAAAAAATCATTCCATTCTTTTGCTGTTACTCTTTCTGTATTGGCCTTGCTGTACCATTGGTATACTTTCATTGACGGTTCATAGCCATAAGCTGCTGCAAATTTTTTGCCTGCTTCACTATCGCCAACATCATCAGCCACGTGCTGATTGTATAAACGAAAGAGTGAATACTCCGGAACAATGATCGGTTTGGTTGGCATAATACTGCGGACAAATCGTAAGGCCTCATTCATTTCAACCGAATCAACAATGTGCAAGTGCACAGCCAATCCTTTAATAGCCGGATTGTTTTGCGCAAACTTTATTAAACCAATAACACCTGGGTTTGTTTGTTCCTCTTTCAAAAATAATCTTGGTAAAGAACCGGTATAAACATCGGGCCTCTTTAGCTGTTTTTGTTTGACATAATATGGTTCCACTATTTCGGTAAGCAAGCGTTCTGTAAACTTCACCAATGGCACATAGCCCTGTGCATTTACTTGCAGGTCGCTTTCTTTTGTTTCAAGATTTGGTTCGTTGCCCAATTTAAAAATGTCGATGTATGGGCCTACACGTTGCAGGAAGCGTTCAACAATTGCAAAGTATTCTTTCTCCAATGCTGAACCCGGTGCCGGAACATCAACATTGTATCGTTTAAAGTCCCAACGAAATCCAAAAGCAACTTTATAGCCTTTCTTTTTTGCATCGATCACTTTTTGTAAACCCGGTTCTGTCTCTACATTCTTCTCTCCACGGATATATTGAAAAATATAAGGAGTGGTACGCACCCACTCCACGGGTGTTTTTGCCAGATACGTAAAATCAATGATCTCCGGATCATGATTAAAATTGGCGCCTATCTCCTGTGCCTGCAGCATTGCAGTTGATAAAACACCAAGCAACAGGCTCACTATTTTTTTGTTCATTGTTTACTTTGATTGTGTTGGTAATGATGCATAAAAACTTTTTGCTCTTGCATGATCGGGCATCAGCTTGTTGTTTTCCCATTTTACAGGAACAAGTCCCGGTCTGCAGGTTACAGGATATTTTTTACCCATCTCGCCACGTGGATTAAAAAAAGTTGTTGACCACCAGTGCCCCTCTTTGTCTTTAAAAATATTGTTGTGTCCACCTTCCAGTATGGCTGGGTATCGTTCGCTGTAAGGTCCATAAATATTTTCACTCTCTGCCACTACCACATCGTAACTGTACAATGCGTTCAGATCTTTTTTATCATCACGCAAGTAGGTGAAATGTCCATCTGCTTTTTTTACCGACCATATTGTTTGCAGCAATTGATACTTGCCGTTTTGTTTTGCAATGAACACACCTTCAATATACGGATCAGGATTGTATGGCTTTTCTTTTAAGAGCTGAAACGGTTCTGCAATATCACTTAACTCCTTATTCATTTTTGCAATGAAATGATTATGACCAATAAGATAAACTTCACCGTTATCATCTTCAAATAAACTCAGATCAATATTTCCAAAGATGGCTTTGTCTTCATTTCCCTTAATGTTTTTGTAAGGACCTTCAGGTTTACCTGAAACACTTTCCAACACAAACGAACCTGCACCACCATTTAAACAGGCGATCATCATCCATTTCCTTTTGCTTTTAATGTAATGCAGTTCAGGTGCCCATACTGCACGATAGAATGAATCAAGCGGATCTTTGTTAGGTGATGTTGCTCCCGGCTTTATTGGTTTGCCTTTCTTTTGCCATGCAGCTGCATCTTTATCAAAACTCCAGATCAACCCCATTGCTTCCCATTGCTTCATATCTTTTGAACGCCACAGGTATAACCCATCGTTATAATCCCAGCAATGAATATTACCTGTTGGAAAATGTCTGCCGGGTGTAGCCGTTGTACCCGTCATATAATAAAAACCATCGGGTCCTGTCATCACATAGGTGTCACGCATCCATTGATCCATGATTGGTACCACAGATGAAGGAACCGTTATTGCTTGATTGCCCACAGGTGCGGCCGGATCGCTGAACTGTTGCTTTGGTTCCTGGCATGAACCGAACAACGACACAAAGCAAGCTGTTATAAATAGAAACTTTATTTTACTCATATTGAAATCCTGTTTGAATATTGAATTAAAAACAGCGGCACGACTACCGCCGTCAACTAATAACTGCTCTTTTATTAATAACCATCAGTTGGCTTGCATGCTTTATTTGCATCCAACTCTGCTTGTGGTATTGGAAATAGTTTGTGTTTTGCAGCTGCTGCTGTAATACCTCTTGCTTGTGCGCCACTGATAAAGCGGTCATGTCTCAACAAATCTTCTCTTCTCTTTCCTTCGCTGTAAAACTCCCATGCACGTTCTCTTAAAATAAGATCACGCAATATTTCTTTGCTTGTTGCAACAGCAAGCGTAAGGTTGCCAAGTCCTGCACGTGTGCGTACTAAATTGATAAGATCCAATGATGCCTGCGTAGGACCGCTCACTTCATTCAAAGCTTCTGCTCTTGATAATAAAATATCGGCATAGCGAATAAGCGGAACATCATTACCGCTGTGGTTACCAAGCGTTCCGTTATCCCAATATTTTAAACTGCGTACATTATCAGCAGTAGCCAGCAGGTTTACGGTTGCATTGCTTTGATTTACGTAGCTTCTTATGAGCAGAATAGCACGCTTATCATTTGCAACATCAAATGTGTTGGTAAAAACAGAACGCATTCTGTATTGCGTTGCAAAGTTGGCCATGCTTGTAAGAAAAGTAAATGCAGGTATTTGGGGTGTACTTTTAAATGCAGGAGGCAAAGCACCAGCTGTGTACCAGTTGCCAAAATTCACCTGGTTCAAACAAGGTGTTATCCAGATCATTTCACGGTTACGTTCATTGGCAACCGTAAACATATCCTGGTATTGCGGGAATAATTGATAGTAATTAAAGTTGATGACCTGTTGTGCAGCATCAGCAGACTTTTGCCATTGCCTTGTGTTGAGATAAAACTTTGTAAGGATCGACCATGCATTTCCTTTATTCGCTCTGCCAAAAGCTTCTTCTGCACCCGGGTTGGGCAGATCAGGAATGGCCGCAAGCATTTCATCTTCTATGAATTTTTTGATCACATCATCTGTTGCTCTTTCAAGATTTGTTTCTGCAATA
>NZ_CAMLGT010000137.1 GCF_946479605.1 uncultured Lacibacter sp. | reverse complement strand
ATGGAAACATTCTTACCAGGTTCTCAAATTGACGTGAAGCCTGTTACAGATTACGATCAGTTTGTAGGTAAAACAATGGAGTTTAAAGTGGTGAAGATCAACGAAACCATTAAGAACGCTGTTGTGAGCCACAAAGCCCTCATCGAAAGCGATATCGAAGCACAACGTGCGGTGATCATGGGTAAACTGGAAAAAGGTCAGGTACTGGAAGGTACGATCAAGAACATTACCGACTTCGGTGCGTTCCTTGACCTGGGTGGTGTTGATGGCTTGTTGTATATCACTGATATCAGCTGGGGCCGTATCAACCATCCTTCAGAAGTACTGAAGATGGA
Source organism: uncultured Lacibacter sp. (assembly GCF_946479605.1). The sequence continues at coordinate 9,736 of NZ_CAMLGT010000137.1, read as the reverse complement.
TCAGAAGTTGAACGTTGTAGTTCTCGACTTCGATGATGATAAGAAACGTATCAGCCTTGGTCTGAAGCAGCTCACTCCGCACCCATGGGATACACTCAGCGAATCAATCGTTGAAGGTAATACCGTGAAAGGTAAAGTAGTGAACATTGAAGACTACGGTGCATTCCTCGAAATCATGCCTGGTGTTGAAGGTCTGGTTCACGTAAGTGAAATCAGCTGGGCTAACACACCGGTTAATGCAAAAGAATTCTTCAAAATGGGTGATGAGCACGAAGCGAAAATCGTTACGCTCGATAAAGATGCCCGTAAGATGAGCTTGAGCATTAAGCAAATGAGCCAGGATCCTTGGAGCACTATTGAAGATAGCTTCCCAGTTGACAGCAAGCACAAAGGTTTAGTGAAAAACATTACTCCTTATGGCGTGTTTGTTGAACTGAAAGCAGGTATCGGCGGTATGATCCACATCAGCGATCTTAGCTGGACCAAGCGTTTCAACCACCCAAGTGAATACACAAAGGTTGGTCAGGATATCGAAGTAATGATCCTCAGCATTGATAAGGAAAACCGTAAGCTGCAGTTGGGTCATAAACAACTCGAAGAAGATCCCTGGAATGCATTGGAAGAAACATTCGCAATTGGCACTATTCACGAAGGTCATGTAGTGAAGAAAGATGATAAAGGTGCAATTGTTCAATTACCTTACGGTATTGAAGGTTTCGCTCCAAACCGTCACCTGAACAAGGAAGATGGTAAACAAGTACAGGCAGATGAAACAGCACAGTTCGTAGTGATCGAATTCGATCGTAACGAAAAACGTGTAGTGATCAGTCACGCTCGTATTTGGGAAAAAGCAGCTGCAGACGAAAAGAATGCAGAGATCAAAGAAAAGCAAGCCGACGCAGCACGTACTAAGAAAGCTGTGAAGGATATGCAGAGCAAAGTTGAGAAAGCTACACTTGGTGATCTGGGTGTTCTTGCTGACCTCAAGAAAAAGCTCGATGGCGGTGCTGATGAAAGCAAAGCTGCTGAATAAGACAGTATCAACTGATCTTTATATAGCCCATCGTTTTAAAACGATGGGCTTTTTTGTGCAGAGTAGCGAATTGTGAATGTTGAGTTGCAATGTTGCCCATCATTCATTATTCACCATTTCCTCATGCGGTATAAAATAAGTAAAGCAAACTCATCACTCATCACTCATCACGCATTACCTTCGTAACAAACAACTCCTTCATGCGGTATTTTATAACAGGGTTTATGGGCAGCGGAAAAACACACTGGGGCAGGCAATGGAGTGAGGCTTTTGGTTTGAAGTTTTACGACCTGGATGAGGAAATTGAAAAGCGTGAAGGAAAAGCAGTGACGGCTATTTTTGAAGAGCAGGGTGAAAAGGCGTTTCGTAAAATGGAGAAAGAAACACTTTGCACCTATATGAAGCTCGACAATTTTATATTGAGTTGTGGCGGTGGTACACCTTGTTTTCATGATAATATGAAACGGATGAATGAGCATGGTGTAACCATTTATATTAAAAGTCCCGTGGAACTGCTGGTAAAACGCCTGCACTTGGAAAAAGAAACCCGTCCGTTAATTGCAGGAATGAATGATGATGTGCTGGCACAATTCATTGCAGGTAAGCTGGCGGAAAGGGAAAAATTTTATCACCAGGCAATGTATCATTTGCCAGCTGAATTCATGAGTATAGATAACTTTCAAAAAGTAATGCGTAGAGGTGGATAAACGTTTTTTACAAATCAGTGCTATTGCGGGCGCAATTGCAGTTGCATTCGGAGCATTTGGTGCTCATGCCCTGCGTGAAATGGTAGATGAAAAATCGATTCAAACCTGGCAGACTGCAGTTCAGTATCATTTTTATCATTTGTTTGCAATAGCTCTTACAGGTATATTGATGAGGCAGAGTACCAATGCATGGTACAAACGTGCAGGTAATTTGTTCCTGGCAGGCATTTTTATTTTCAGCGGCTCTTTGTATTCACTTACGTTGTTTAAAGCTGCCGGTATCTTTTCTGTAAACTGGTTGGGTGCAATTACACCCGTTGGCGGTGTTTGTTTTATTGCCGGTTGGTTATGCCTTTTTGCAGGATTACGAAAAAGATGATGAGATTACAAAGGCACTTCTAATTTTACAGTAGTTCCGTTGTTGCTGACAATGGCAAAACTGCCGCCTATACTTTCCATCCTTCGCTGCATATTTTTTAATCCATTGCCAAACTGATTCAGTTTTTCAGCATCAATTCCCTTTCCGTTATCAACAATTTCAATGAACATGTGATGATCAGCAAAACGTATGTTGATCTCTACCTCGGTAGCCTTTGCATGCTTCATTACATTGTTGATGGACTCTTTTAATACAAGAAAGAGGTTGCGACGTTTTACACCGGACACTTCCATTTCAGGTATGTTGTTTGAAATATTGATATGATAATCCATATCAAAGTTGTCAAGATACTCCGACGCATAAGAACGGATATATGCCACAAGACTGTTCACCGTATCATTGCCGGGGTTCATACTCCAGATGATGGCATTCATCTTTGTCATAAGCTCATTAGCGTTGTAAGAAATACGGGAGATCTCTTCAACCGGTGCGGCCTTTGTTTTTTGGCGGGCAATTTCACTCAGCAGGCGTATGGCAGTAACACCACTTCCCAGCTCATCATGCATATCTGCAGAAATACGGCTGCGTTCATCCTGCTGTGCGCTCAGTACTGCAATCTGTTTTTCATATTCCTGCCTGTCGGCTTCCTGTTTGATGGCTTCATCCATCTTTACTTTTTCAATCAGTTCAATTTTGTTTTTGTACACAAGGCCAAGCAGGAAGAAGATCAATTCAAACAAAATACCCACTTCAAAATAGACCAGCGATTGCTGGAACAAGCCACGGGTGGGGAAGATATTTGTTGTGGGAAATGAAATGAGGTATTGCGAAATACCACCACCTATGAGGTTGGCAATATTGCCAGCCAGTAAATAATTCATCAACCGGTTACGCTTTACAATCCCCAGTACCAGGTAGGCAATTCCAAGGAAAATGAGGAAGAACTTACTGGTGTTTTCTGTTGTTACAAGTTTATTGTATGAAGCTCCTGTAAAATAGAAAATGGTAAATACAGCAAGAAATACTGCCAGTACAATTTCTGCAATAATAAATAGTTTATTCAGTGTGGGATAATTGGTAGGTGTGTTCAAAAACATGCGTGTAAAACCAATGTAAAAGATATAGCCAACGATCTGCAGAAAGTAATCGAAATATTCCTCGTAAAAGAAATTGAACGGAATAGATCGTTTATATAAAACAGCTTTTAGAAATAACAACGTACCAATTGATAATGCATAAATGGAATAATAAAGGAATGAGCGCTTATAGTTCTGCAGATAGTTTGCAAGTGAATACAACGTCATCATCAGCAATAAGCCGCACAGCAGGTAGGTGAATGTATTTACACCGTACCAGTTATTGTGAATTTTGTTTACATGGTCATCAAAGTAAATGGGATTGATCAGAAAGGGAGCAAGGGTAACAATATTTGTTCGTGCATAACGGCAACGCACAAGCACCTGCATTTCCACACCCGGGTCAATGGTAAGCAATCTGTAAGCGTCTTCATTCTTCTCGGGGTCAATTTGTCCGGGTACTTCCTTCCATGGGTAATCATTATTTATGCGGCTGAATACAACACATTCCTTTGCGTAAATGCCAGGTGTTATGTAAAAGCTCCTCGGTTTATCCTCATCGTTGTTGATCCAGAAGAGCAGGTATACTTTGGAGTCGATCATCAGGTGTTTTTCAACCCTTCTTTTCGGTTTCTCATTCAGATGGAGAAACATGGTACCCCGGAGGGTTTGTATATCGATATTGTTATTGGTATCAACATACACATGCATATTGGCCTGCAGGAAATGCAGGTTGTTAACCTTGGAGGTGTAAATAACGGAATAGCTGGTGTCTTCGTGCGCCTTTGCTACTGAAAAATTCAGCAGAAACAGAAGAACAGGCAGGCAGTATTTTTTCATGAAGCAGTAAGTTCAGCAGTAAGATAGAAATTTTTACGGAAAGCGGCTTTCTTTTGGCTGTTGCTGGGATGTTTCCATTCTTTATCTTTGTTTTTATGGCCTCAAACCGCACCAAAGAGAAGAAGAAAAAGGAAAGTCCTGAGCAATTGAAGCAGGAAAAAGAGGAGCAGGTAAATGTAAAGGAACTGGTGAAAGATGAGCGGACGCATAAGATTGCCGGTATATCGTTGCTGATCATTTCACTTGTTTTATTCATTGCTTTTACATCATACCTGTTTACCTGGAAAGAAGACCAGGATAAGGTGTTGCAAAATGCTTCGGGTATCCTGTTCGATAATGAACTCCTTGTATCAAATTTACTGGGCCGTTTTGGTGCATGGATATCGCACCTGTTTTTTTATAAAGGCTTTGGCGTGGCGTCCTATCTCATTTGCAGTTTCTTTTTTATTATAGGCGTTAATTTTTTATTTGGGAAGAAAATTTTTTCCCCTACACGTAACCTGAAGTATGTGCTGGTGGGTTTATTGGTGTTGCCTGTTTTCTTTTCGTTCTTCATGCGGAGTTTTGCTTTTCCATGGGGTGGTGCATTTGGTAACTATTCCTCAACATGGTTAAACGGGTTTGTTGGGCCAATGGGAACAGGGTTAATTCTTGGTCTTGCTGCATTGTCTTATTTTATATGGCGCTTCAATCCTGTGTTTAATCTGCCTGCTAAAAAGCCCAAACATCAGGAAATAATTGTTGATGCTCTTCCGGAAGAAATTGCCGAGCGTGTTGATTTTGATGAAGCTGAATTACCACAAGTAAAACAAGCGAGCAATCAATTGAAGAAAGGACCGGCATTGGTGCCGGTAATTCCTCAACAGGATGAGGCGAATAATCCTTTGCATTTATTTGAAATTACAGAGCGTGAAGAAGAAGTGAAGCCTGTTGTTGAGCAACCAAAGTTCATTACACCAATAGATTCTGAAGCAGAAGATGTAATTGAACAACGGGAAGAAATGACCATACCGGTTGCAGAAAAACCTGCAAAGCAGCGGAACGATGTTCCGGTTGAAGGTCCGGCGCTTGAAATAAAGCAGGTATCAGACGAGGGAGATGAGGATGAAGACGGCGATGAAACAACCGTTAAAAAAGTAGTTGAGAATTTGCCTCCGTACGATCCTTTCCTTGATCTGAAAGATTATAAATTCCCATCCTTGAATTTGCTGGAAAATCATGGCAGTGAAAAGATTGTTCAAGACCCACATGAGCTGGAGAATTACAAAAATCAGATCATCAGCACCCTCCGTAACTACGATATTGAGATACAGAAAATATTTGCAACTGTTGGGCCAACAGTAACGCTGTATGAAATTGTTCCTGCGGCAGGTGTTCGTATTTCACGTATTAAAAACCTGGAAGATGATATTGCGTTGAGTCTTGCAGCATTGGGCATCCGTATCATTGCACCAATACCCGGCAAAGGAACTATTGGTATTGAAGTACCAAACGTGAAGAAGACGGTTGTGAGTATGAAAACCTTATTGTCGTCTGAAAAATTTCAGCATAACAATTTTGGTTTGCCCATTGCCATTGGTAAAAAGATCGATAACGAAAACTTTATTGTTGATCTTACAACAATGCCTCACTTGCTCATGGCGGGTGCAACCGGTCAAGGTAAGTCAGTAGGGTTGAATGCTATACTTGTTTCGCTGCTGTACAAAAAACATCCATCACAATTAAAACTGGTACTTGTCGATCCTAAGAAAGTAGAGTTGAGTTTGTACCGTCATATTGAAAAGCATTTCCTTGCAAAACTTCCGGGCGAAGAAGAAGCGATCATTACCGATACCAAGAAAGTAATTAATACACTGAACGCTTTGTGTATTGAAATGGATAACCGTTATGACCTGTTGAAGGAAGCAGGCTGTCGTAACCTGCGTGAATACAATGAGAAGTTTGTTGCCCGTAAACTCAATCCTCAAAAAGGGCATCAGTACCTTCCGTTTATCGTATTGGTGGTGGATGAGTTTGCCGATTTGATCATGACGGCTGGTAAGGAAGTGGAAATGCCAATTGCCCGATTGGCACAGCTTGCCCGTGCGGTGGGTATACATCTCATCATTGCTACGCAACGTCCATCCGTAAATATTATCACTGGTACTATTAAAGCCAACTTCCCTGCAAGGATTGCATTTAAGGTATCGTCTAAAGTCGACAGCCGTACCATCCTTGACACAGGTGGTGCCGAGCAGTTGATTGGTAAAGGTGATATGTTGATCAGTTACAATGGTGAGCTTACACGTTTACAATGTGCTTTTGTTGATACACCGGAGGTAGATGAGATCGTTTCGTTTATCAGCAAGCAGCGTGGCTATCCGCAAGCATTTTTACTGCCAGAGTATGTCGATGAAAAGGAATTGGAGGGCAGGGATTTTGATCTGGCAGACAGGGACTCGCTGTTTGAGGATGCCGCCCGGTTGATCGTACAAAACCAGGTGGGTTCAACATCGTTATTGCAGCGCAGGATGAAGCTGGGTTATAACCGTGCAGGGCGGTTGATGGATCAGCTGGAAGCTGCAGGAATTGTTGGCCCTAGCCAGGGAAGTAAAGCAAGAGATGTATTGATAAAAACTGAAGCTGAACTTGATCAACACCTGGAAATGATGGGGTAGTTGTTAAAGTTTGTTCAAAGGCTACCGCTCGGCCATTTTCCTGCAGATACCTATCTTTGCGGCCTTACATTTGATAAACATCCTTTATTAATTCTTAAGTATTTCAATTGCAACCAATTCTTTTGGATGGCAATCTGAATAATATAAAACCGGATTGTTTGATCAGTCCAATAATTAAAACCAGGGAACAGAATGAAAACCGTTAGAATGAAGACAATTCTATTTACAGCAGTTGCAGTAATATTCAGTTTGTCAGCAATAGCACAAAGCCAGAGTTTGGGCAAAAGCGATCCTGCAGCAAAAAAAATTCTTGATGCAGTGAGTGCAAAGTTTAAAACGTTTAAAGCTGTGCAGGCAACATTTACATTTAAGAATGAAGATGGAAAGGGCAAAGTACTAGGTATAAAAAAAGGCTCGCTGTTTACAAAAGGAACAAAATACCGTGTAAATATTACCGGCGGTCAGGATATTTATTGCGATGGTTCCAACATCTGGAACTACGACAAATCAGTTAACGAAGTGACAATTTCTAAATATGATGCGTCGCAAAATTCAATTACTCCGCAAAAATTGTTTTCGAATTTTTACGATAAGGACTTCCTTTACAAATTAAATGGCGAAAAGAAAGAAGCTGGAAAAACGTTGCAGGAGATTGAATTAACGCCTGTTGATAAAACAAAGTCATTCTTTAAAGTAATTGTGTGGGTTGATAAAGCAACGCAAACAATTTACAGTACAAAAGTGCTTGAAAAGAGCGGCAATAAATATACTTATACAGTTGGAACACTGAATGGTAAAGCAGCAGTAGCAGATACGCAGTTTGTTTTTGACAAAGCAAAGTACCCGGGGGTAGAAGTTGTTGATTTACGATAATTAAGCATATTCATGATAAAGAAAACGCCACAGCAATTTCAGTTGTGGCGTTTTTATTTCCATATTCATTTTCGTTATCGTATCAGAATAAAGCTGCCTTTTGTAGTAACAGGTATGTTATCTTTTTTGTAACTGCAGTGATAAACAAATGTACCGGGATCCTGGGGTCTGCCTTTATGTTCTCCGTTCCATCCGTTTCTGAAATCAGTTGTGGAGTACACCTGTTCTCCCCATCGGTTAAATATGGTTAAGGTATAATCCTGCAGGTTAAATGCATTCAGGATTTTAAACTGATCGTTTCTTCCATCCCCGTTTGGTGTAAATGCATTTGGGAAAAGGATCACACAATCAACACTGCGGATCGTAACATCGTCGGTTGCAGAACCGCAGGCATTTGTTACTGTTACAGAGTAATTTCCTGTTTGCCTTACTGTAAAGCGGTCGTTCGTAGAATTATCTTGCCAGAGGTACGATGCATAAATACCCGGATATAAAACAATGGTATCGCCCACACATAACTCTCTGTTGGGACCGAGATTTGGTCTTGCCTGAGTATCTACGTTAAGTATTAATGTTCTGATACTGTCGCAGCCATTAGCAGCTACAAGAGTATCAATATAAGTTCCGGCTGTTGAATATCCAAGATAGGTTTGTCCCTGGCAAATCGTTTCGGTGAGAGTTATTCTTGAGCTGGGCAAAACAGTAAGGTTGAGCGTACGTATACTGTCGCAACCATTCGCAGCTACAAGTGTATCAATATATGTACCCGTGGTTGAGTAGCCCAGGAAAGGATATCCTTCACATGTTATTTGATTCAGCATAGTTCTTGATGCAGGCAGCACTACCAGGTTAAGTGTACGGATACTGTCGCAACCAAGTGAGGTTCTCAATGTGTCGATATATGTTCCTGATAAAGTATAACCTTCAAATACATCGCCTTCGCAAATTGTTTGGTTCACAGTTGATGTTTTTTCTCCACCAATACCAATCATGACTGAATCGATCTGGTTGCCACAGCCCGGTAAACTTACAGTTACATAATATTTTCCTGCACTAAGTACAGAGGCGTTATTGATCACGGGGTTTTGTTGGTTGCTGCTGAAACCATTTGGACCTGTCCAGCTATATGTTGCCGTTAACAGCGTATCTGCCTTTAATGAAATCGTTCCACCATCACAAATCAACGGAGTAGTGGTTGATGCATTGGCGTAGTTGTTATTAAAGCTGCTGAAGAAACCATAGCCTGTACCTTCACGGTCGTTTCCAATAAGTACTCCTAAATGGAAAAAAGTACGGGAGTTGGTGATGGTTACCGGAGAGTCTAATGCCGAAATTGAATTTGATAGTAAAACACTAGCTGCCAACCATTGATTTGCTGTACCGGGCACTGGCGTAAAGTCAGTTGGTTTTATAACGCTATTGTTACCATTCACTTTAAAGAATGATTCACCACCGGCTCTTACCAGTACATTTAAGTAATTGGCACGGCCACTGCTTCTTGTATAGGTTGTTGCTAAACTTCCTGTACATTTTATTGGTGGTAAGATTGCACCGCCTAATTCGCAACCAATTCCTGATATCTGGTAAACATAAACGGGGTTTGATGCCTGAATAAATGTTGAAGCATTGGTAAGGCTTGCTTGGTATGACTGTCCTGCATTTAGGGTGGTTATAGCGATGCCGTCTTGTGATACCGTTGTGCCATTAACAGTTGCAGTGATGTAGATTTTTTCCTGGGTACCTAACAAATAGCCTTTTGTCGCCACATATTCGGTACCTAAGATGCTTGTTGGAATTGTTTGATCTCCTATAAGGTCAGCACAGGCGTACCCGGGAGATGTTACAAGATCGTCTGCTAATGTTATTGCAATGGGCTTTGTAGAAGTAACTTTTGATCCGCCTAAATGCTCAGCAGCAGCTTGTGATGTTGCGATGGCGGCATAGGTCTGACCTCGATTTAATGTGATTGTGAAAGGAATACCGGCTGCATGACCCACAATGTTTTTTGATGGTGTGATAGTAACACTTGTATTGTCTTCAGTGGCAACAATGTTGAATGAAGAATAGGGAGTTGGGGTGTGGGCGCTTGTATTTGAGCCCGCATTTTGCGAAGAGATATAAAAGTCATTCCCAACAGCATTTTTTCCTTTCAATACATCAGCCAGCACATC
>NZ_CAMLGT010000136.1 GCF_946479605.1 uncultured Lacibacter sp. | reverse complement strand
AGGCAGTTCTTCTCTTTTGTAAAAAAGGAATTACTGCACATCTGGCGGGATAAACGTACGTTGTTCATTCTGCTTGGCATGCCGGTGGTGCAGATCGTTATTTTTGGTTTTGCATTAACGAACGAGGTAAAGAATTCGAAAATTGCTGTTTTTGATCAATCGAAAGATGCAGCAACTGCTTCGTTAATTGCTGAGTTGAATGCAAGCCGTTATTTTGATGTAGAGGCAAATCTTACTTCGTATAAAGAAATAGAAACAGCATTTAAAAAAGGAAAGATCAAGCTGGCTGTTGTGTTGCCATCGCAGTTTGCAGAAGATCTGAAGCATGTAAATAAAGCCAGTGTACAATTGATCGCTGATGCATCCGATCCCAACGTTGCCAATACACTCACCAATTACGCAACAGCGGTGATCATGGATTACCAGGATCGGATCACTAATAAACAACGCTTGCCCTACAGTATTAATGTAGAAACAAGAATGTTGTATAATCCCCAATTGAAAGGCGCTTACAATTTTGTGCCTGGTGTAATGGCCATGGTATTGTTGCTTGTTTGTACCATGATGACGGCCATTACCATTGTCCGGGAAAAAGAAATGGGAACGATGGAAATTATGCTGGTATCACCCATGCGGCCGCAAATGGTGGTGATTGCAAAAGCAGTTCCTTATTTTTTGTTGTCGTCCATCAATATTGCCAGTATTTTATTGCTGAGTGTGTTTGCATTGGAAGTGCCGATCAACGGAAGTTTGTTGTTGCTGGTAGCAGAAAGTTTATTGTTTACACTGGTGTCGCTTTCACTTGGGCTATTAATCTCTTCCGCTGCTGCATCACAACAGGTAGCTATGTTTATTTCGTTGGTTGCACTGTTTCTGCCAACAGTAATGTTGAGTGGCTTTATGTTTCCCATTGAGAATATGCCGTTCCCGTTACGGATGGTGTCAAATATTGTTCCGGCGAAATGGTTTTATATTATTGTCCGTTCGGTTATGATCAAAGGTGTGGGACTTGCAGCGGTGTGGAAGGAAACACTTATTCTCACTGGTATGCTGTTGTTCTTTATAACAGTCGCCATTAAACGTTTTAAAATAAGGTTGCAATGAGGACGCTGAAATTTTTATTGCAGAAAGAGTTCCGGCAAATATTTCGGGACCCGGCTATTCTCCGCATTATTTTTATGATGCCGGTTATTCAGCTCATTATTTTACCCTGGGCAGCCGATTACGAGATTAAGAATATCAAACTTGCTGTAACGGATAAAGATCATTCAACCTATTCTCAGAAACTCATTACAAAAATTACTTCTTCCGGTTATTTTCAATTGACGGCTTACGAAAATTCTTATCATGCATCGTTAGTGAAAATTGAAGATGATGAAGCCGATCTTATTTTAGAAATACCTGCATCATTTGAAAAGCAGCTGGTGAAAGAAGATGAAGCCACTTTATTTATAGCAGGAAATGCTATCAACGGTGTAAAAGGAAATCTTGGCAGCGCTTATCTCCGTTCCATCATCCAGGATTTTAACCGTGAAGTAAGGCTGGAGTGGATACAGTTGCCAAAGTTCAGCCCGCAAACACAAATAGAGGTGCGTTCTTCAAACTGGTTTAATCCGTTGATGAATTACAAATATTTTATGGTGCCGGGAATTTTGGTGTTGTTGTTAACGATGGTGGGTGCTAATCTTACAGCTATCAATATTGTAAAAGAAAAGGAGATCGGTACTATTGAGCAAATCAATGTAACGCCGGTAAAAAAAGTACATTTTATTATTGCCAAGCTGGTACCGTTCTGGATATTGGGTTTGATTGTTCTAACACTTGGACTATTGATATCCCGTCTGTTCTACGGTATTCTTCCGGCTGGAGGTTTTCTGACGATCTATGTTTTTGCTGCAGTGTATTTATTAGCAGTACTGGGCTTAGGTCTGCTTATCTCAACTTATGCAGCAACACAGCAACAGGCCATGCTCATTTCATTTTTCCTGATGATGATCTTTGTATTGCTCGGCGGCTTGTACACTTCAATTGACAGTATGCCGGTGTGGGCACAATGGATCACCCGGTTCAATCCTGTATCTTATTTTATTGATGTGATGCGTATGGTGGTATTGAAGGGCAGTGGCCTTGCTGATATTAAACAACAGCTGGGCACGATGGCTTTTTTTGCTGTGGTGCTTAACAGCTGGGCAGTACTTAATTATCGTAAGCGGAGCTAAGCCATTTGCTGCTATTAATTTCTGGTGAAAAAGAATAACCCAAGGTTCAACGAAACAGTCTGCAGGTTCTTCACATCATTATATTGAAATGCAGTGAAATTGTAACGAACCGACAGATCAATACCTGAAAGCGAATATTTGTTGAAGGCAATACGAGTTCCAATCTCTGGTGCAACTGAAAATTTTAAACCGCCGGCGTCATCCACAAGTGTACCATACCATTCTTCGTAACTGATAAATGCAGCACCTACACCAAGATTAGCGTAAGGTTGTATTGTTGAGCCTTCTTTTACTTTGTTATAACCTGCCGTAAGCAGAAACGGAGTAGTTTGCAGTGAATGCGATTTCACGGCTGATACTTCTGTTTCTCCCACCACATAGTTTTGCCTGTCTTTTTTCTGATACAGATCTGAATAGCCTGCCATCAATCCAAGAGAGAGCTGATCGGTAACAAAATATTGATAACTCACACTTCCACCACGGAGTGATGGTTTTTCAATAAAACCTTTCAGGCTTCCAACAGGCAAGTGTGTTGATTGTTGTATGCTGATCTTTGATAATCCCTGCTGTGCATGAACTGTTGCAGTAGCAGTAACAATACCTATAAAAAGAAGAATATATTTCATTTTTTTACTTGTTTCGGGTGAGCTTAAGTTTTGCGGATATAGGGAGCAATGTCAAACAGCCCTTTTACAATAGGCTGAATTGCCAGTGAGTTAAATATCTGCTCACCACGTATAGTTCCGCTCCAAAGTATTTTTAGTGAATTGCCACTGGTATTTTTTAAATCAATAATATCGATAGCCCATGCCGCTTCTGTTGTATTATAAAAAACAAATTGAGTTGGTGCCCAACCATAACCCGGGTAACCCCAGAAAGTCGGGTCCCAATAACCATAATACGGATCCCACCACCCGTTAAAGGCAGCTACATTGGTATAGCTATTGTCCACTCTTGCGATGCTGATGCCGAGATCGGGATTATTGCTTTTTGAAGTAAGACTATACCCCCTTGCCTGAAGGGTTGACTTTATTTCAGAAATCATGGATTGAGCAAGCGCATTTGTTTCATAATTGCCACTGCCTTGCCTGTTGCTGATGAGAATTACAGAATCGGGGATTGTGATTGTTTGAAATGCAGAAAAATCAATCCCATTTTTGCCACTGCTGATATATACCCAGCTTTCTTCTGTCGTAAGGTTATTGGCTGGCTCTTTTCGGCAGGAAGCCAACAGAACTAATGTCAATAAAGGGACAATTGCCACCATCAATCGTTTCATATCCTTATTATTTATAAGCATAGTAACAAAAAAGAGGCCATTTGAGTTATAAACAAGCTGTTAAGATTGTTCGTTCAACAGCTGACAGCTATTCTGCGTTTTTGGCATTATTTTTTTAAATTAGAGGAAACTTAAAACGATTGCATCATGATCAAAATCTCTGAACTAAAAGAAGGCGATCTCGTAACGGTCGATTTCGAAGGCACACTCATGGAAGGAGAGGTGGTAGAAGTAAATAACGGACAAAAACTGGCGCTTGTACTTACCAACGGTCAAAACCAGTTTTGGTACGATGAGGGATCGCTGAAGCCAATTCCTCTAAGCGATGCCGCCCTGAAAAAAATAAATTTTAAACGGGAAGATCAGCCCGATGGATCAGTAAAATATTTGAAAGGGGCCTTTCGGGTACAGCTTGACAGGCCAGATGATTTCAACAATCTCAGTTTTTGGTATAGAGAAGATAAACGACATGTAAATCAGTCAATTGCATTACATCAGTTACAGAATTACTACCTAAGTATGACCAAGGTACACCTGACGGCTGAAGTGATTTAAACCGATATTACTTGTAAATTTGGCCCCGTGCTGGCAATTTTTTTTTGAAAATGCCTGCCGGGGCTGATTTTTTTGTATTCTTTTCAGGAAATCCTCCTATCTTTGCGACCCCAAAAAGTATGGCGAAACAAGCACTAATTAAGCAAGACGGTAAGATTTTAGAAGCATTAAGCAATGCTATGTTTCGTGTGCAGCTTGAAAACGGGCATGAAATTCTGGCAACAATCTCCGGAAAAATGAGGATGCACTACATCCGTATTCTTCCCGGCGACAAAGTAGGAGTTGAAATGAGCCCTTATGATTTGAGCAGGGGACGCATTATTTTCCGATATAAATAAGCACAAGCTTATTCATATAATTTATAACAATAGCTCGCAGCGAACAGCTTGCAGCACAAAGCTTAAGAAAATGAAAGTTAGAGCATCCATCAAAAAGCGTAGCGCCGACTGCAAAATTGTTCGCAGAAAAGGCAGGCTGTATGTAATTAACAAAAAGAATCCCCGCTTCAAGCAACGTCAGGGATAATTTTTGCCAATTGTCAATTTGCAATTGCCAATTAAACAAACAACAATCAAAAAATAACCGATAAGTTATGGCTCGTATTGCCGGTGTAGATTTACCAAAAAACAAAAGAGGCGAAATAGGACTTACCTATATCTATGGTATTGGTCCCGCTACTGCCAAATACATTTTAGACAAGGCAGGTATTGATGTTAACAAGAAAGTTCATTCATGGAATGATGATGAGTTGAATGCTATCCGTAACATCATTACTAATGAGTTTAAGGTAGAAGGTCAACTGCGTAGTGAAGTGCAAATGAGCATCAAGCGTTTGCTTGATATCGCTTGCTACCGTGGCTTACGTCACCGTAAAGGATTACCAGTTCGTGGTCAGCGTACGAAAACAAACAGCCGCACACGTAAGGGTAAACGTAAAACGGTTGCAGGTAAGAAGAAGGCAACTAAGAAGTAATAAAATCAGCCACGAGCTCAGAGCATTAAGCTTTGAGCTTGCGGTTTTTTTATATACACCAGTTCTTACAGGTTAACAGCAGATATCCCGGTGTAGATGGAGCGTTGACCTGGTCTTGTTGAAACAGGATTATTTTAAACAAAAGATTACCTCAGGTTTTCAATTATGGCAAAAGCACAACAGGTGAGCGCTAAAGCAGCCGCCAAAAAAAGAGTTGTAAAAGTTGATGCACACGGTGATGCACACATCAGCGCAACATTCAACAACATCATTATCAGTTTAACAAACAAACAAGGACAGGTTATTTCCTGGAGCAGCGCCGGTAAAATGGGCTTCAAAGGTTCTAAGAAAAACACTCCTTATGCTGCACAGGTAGCATCTGCAGAAGCTGCGAAAGTTGCTTTTGATGCAGGTGTTAAGCGTGTTGACGTGTTTGTAAAAGGGCCAGGTTCTGGTCGTGAAAGCGCTATCCGTGCTTTATCACAATCAGGTATTGAAGTAGCAATGATCAAAGACGTTACTCCTTTACCACACAACGGTTGTCGTCCTCCTAAAAAGAGAAGAGTTTAATAAAAAGCTATCAGTTAACAACTATTGGCTGATAGCTTTTAGACATATTTGAATCGCCAAGATTCATTCATTTTATTAAAGGGTTCCTCATTAATTTTTAACGCTTTTACTGATGAGAGAACCGGTACAAAAAAGCGTAAATGAATAAAAACTATGGCACGTTACACTGGTCCAAAGACCAAGATCTCCCGTATTTTCGGTGAGCCAATCCTCGGAAATGGTAAATGGTTGGGTAAAAACAGTAACCCTCCAGGCCAACATGGCGCACAACGTAAACGTAAAACTTTAGGTGAATACGCTTTACAGCTGCGTGAAAAACAAAAAGCTAAATACACGTACGGTGTATTAGAGAAGCAATTCCGTAGAACATTTGAAGAAGCTGCACGTTTGAAAGGTGTAACCGGTGAAAACCTGATCCGCCTTCTCGAAGCACGTTTGGATAACACTATCTATCGTTTAGGTATTGCTCCAAGCCGTCCTGCTGCACGCCAGCTCGTAAGCCACAAACATGTTACAGTTAACGGTATCGTAGTGAACGTTCCTTCTTTCCAACTCAAACCAGGCGACATTGTGAGCCTGAAAGATAAGAGCAAGGATAATACTTCTGTAACAAGCCAGATCAAGGGAAAGAATCCTAAGTTCAACTGGATTGATTACAACGAAGCTGAAATGAAAGGTACATTCATTGCTTTCCCAGAACGTGAAAGTGTTCCTGAAAACATCAAGGAACAACTGATTGTGGAATTGTACAGCAAGTAATAAGCCTTGAGCAATTTGCTCATTGCAGTTACAGAAGTACAAGAGTGCGACGCAACAGCAGCCCAATCAAGGCCTAACAGCCGATTACAAAAATGTAAAACAGAAACTTCAATATGGCTATTTTGAATTTCGTAAAACCCGACAAAATTGTTCTTCAGAAAGCAACTGATTTTGAAGCTCAATTTGAATTCCGTCCGCTTGAGCCTGGCTATGGTGTTACCATTGGTAATGCTTTGCGCCGTGTGTTGCTCAACTCTTTGGAAGGTTACGCTATTACCGGTATTAAAATCGAAGGCGCCGACCACGAGTTTGCAACTGTAAAAGGTATCAGCGAAGACGTAGTGGAAATCATCCTTAACTTAAAGCAGGTTCGTTTCAAGAAGAAAGTGGATCATGATGTAGCTCATGAGAAGATTACACTGAGCCTGAAAAATAAAACAGAATTCACTGCAGCAAATATTGGTGAAGGAACGCAGACGTTCGAAGTAATGAACCCTGAGTTACTCATCTGTACCATGGACCCAAGCGCAAAGCTTGATATTGAAATCAATATTGCAAAAGGCCGTGGTTATGTTCCATCTGATGATAACAAACCGAAAGATGCACCATTTGGTTACATCGCAACGGATTCTATCTTCACTCCAATTAAGAACGTGAAGTATTCTATTGAGAACACACGTGTGGAACAACGCACTGACTTCGAAAAGCTGGTGATGGAAGTTGTTACAGATGGTACTATTCATCCTGAAGAAGCAGTAAAACAAGCAAGCCGCATTCTTATTCAACACCTCATGATCATTACGGATGAAAACATCACGTTTGATAATAAGGAAGAGAAGAAAGAAGATGTAGTTGATGAACAAATGCTGCAACTGCGCAAGGTATTGAAGACTCCCTTGGAAGATCTCGATCTTTCAGTACGTGCCTTCAACTGTTTGAAAGCTGCGAAGATCAATTCATTAAGTGAACTGGTTCAGTACGAGCAGGAAGATTTGATGAAGTTCCGCAACTTCGGTCAAAAATCATTGGCTGAAATTGAGCAGGTGTTAGGCGAAAGAGGCTTACACTTTGGTATGGATCTTCACAAAATGGGATTAGATAATATTGATTAATATCTTTTAGTCAGCTGCACTTGTGCGGCTGACTATTTTTTTAAACATAATCTTGTAATTCCTGACACGGTACAAGATTCTAAAATTTAAATGTCATGCGTCACGGAGACAAAATCAAAAATTTGGGACGTACCGATTCTCACAGAAACGCGTTACTGACCAACCTCGCAATTGAGCTGATTCAACACAAGCGTATTGTTACTACTTTAACAAAGGCAAAGTCTTTACGTACATGGATCGAGCCATTGATTACAAAGGCAAAAGACAACTCTACTCACAGCCGTCGTGTTGTGTTCAGTTACTTACAAAACAAAGAAGCAGTTGCTGAATTGTTTAGCACAGTTGCTGAAAAAGTTGCAAGCCGCCCCGGTGGTTACACTCGCATTCTGAAACTTGGTATTCGTTCAGGTGATAACGCAGAAAAAGCAATGATTGAACTGGTTGATTTCAACGAAATCTACGGTAAAGGTAAAGGCGAAGCTGCTGCTCCTGCTAAGAAAACCCGTCGTGCCGGTGGTGCGAAGAAAAAAGCTGAAGCAAAGGCTGATGAAGCTGCTGCTCCTGCTGAAACTACAGAAGAGAAATCAGCTGAGTAATTTAAATGTTGAAAATTTTCTGATAGAGAGGCAGGCCATTTGGTTCTGCCTCTTTTATTTTTGTACTTAATTATGACACAACCACATAAGCCTACAGGAACGCAAACAGCCATTCTGATGTTGGAAGATGGCAATGTATTTTATGGTAAAGCATTCGGTAAAATTGGTACGACTACCGGCGAAATTTGTTTTAATACAGGAATGACCGGTTACCAGGAGGTATTTACCGATCCGAGTTATACCGGCCAGATTGTTATTATGAACAATGTACACACGGGCAACTATGGTACGTATGAAAAAGATGTAGAAAGCAACAGTGTAAAGATCAAAGGATTGATCGGCCGTAACCTGGAAGATCGGTTCTCTCGTTATACTGCCGATAAATCGTTACAGCAATATCTCGAAGAGCAAAACATTGTTTCAATTGAAGATGTAGATACAAGAGCGCTTGTAACGCATGTGCGTACAAAAGGTGCAATGAACTGCATCATCTCATCTGAAATACTGGATGAAGCAAAGCTGAAAGAAGAGTTAGCAAAAGTTCCTTCGATGGAGGGATTGGAATTAGCAAGTACTGTAAGCACAACAGAAGCGTTTAACATGGGCGATGAAAATTCGCCTGTACGTATTGCTGTGATGGACTTTGGTACAAAGCTCAACATTTTGCAATGCATGGTAGATCGTGGTGCTTACCTGAAAGTATTCCCAGCAAAAACAAAGATTGAAGAGCTGAAAGCATTTAATCCCGCAGGCTACTTTATTTCAAATGGTCCCGGCGATCCTGCAAGTATGGACTATGCTATCGAAACAGTGAAAGCGATCATTAATGAGAAAAAGCCAACTTTCGGTATCTGTCTTGGTCACCAGTTGCTGGCATTGGCAAACAATATTACTACGTTTAAAATGCATCACGGTCATCGTGGATTAAATCATCCGGTGAAAAACCTGGTTACAGGTTTGTGTGAGATCACTACACAGAACCACGGCTTTGGTGTTGATCCGGAAGCAGTGCGTAAAGCAACGAATGTTGAGATCACACATGTGAACCTGAATGATGATTCAATAGAAGGCATTCGTTTGAAAGATCGTCCTGCATTCTCGGTACAATATCATCCGGAAAGTACGCCTGGTCCGCACGACAGCCGTTACCTTTTCGACGATTTCATTAACATGATCAAAGCAAGTTTAAATTAATAGCAGAAGCCCCGAAAAATAGTCGGGGCTTTTTTATATTTATACCATGAAGAAGATCGCCATCATTAACGGACCTAATTTGAATTTGCTTGGTAAGCGTGAGCCGGGTGTTTACGGCAGTCAATCATTTGAAGAATATTTTGAACAACTGAAGGCGAAATTTCCTGAAGTTGAATTTCATTATTTCCAAAGTAATGTGGAAGGGGAATTGATCAACGAATTGCAACGTGTTGGGTTTTCGTATGATGGTATTATTATGAATCCCGGAGGTTACACACACACTTCAGTTGCCATTGGTGATGCTATTGCAGCAATTACAACTCCTGTTGTTGAAGTGCATATTTCCAATGTGCATGCAAGAGAAGAGTTTCGTCATCTTTCACATGTGAGTGCAAAAGCTGCAGGCAGTATTATTGGTTTGGGGTTGAAGGGGTATGAGTTGGGGGTAAAATGGTTATTAGACAGTGCTGCAAAAAATTAATACGACAACTTTTTTGAGAAGGAAAGTCTTTCTTTTAATTTTTGGAATGGTTGCTCAATAATAAATGACAATACTATTCCGATTGTGAGAGATAATAAAATATATGTTGTGAAAACAACGTACTTGTCGGGATGTAATTTATAAACATGATCTCTCACAGTTAAATGCCATAAATAAATAGAATAGGAATGAATGCCTATAAAACAAATAGTACGATAAGGTAGATATTGTATCTTTTTCAGGTTTTTAACAGGACGTAAAACAAGACCAAGTGCACAGACTAAACCAAAGCTGATATTAGAAAGTGTTAAACCTACTGTGTTCATAAAGAAACTTCCTCCATGGA
>NZ_CAMLGT010000135.1 GCF_946479605.1 uncultured Lacibacter sp. | reverse complement strand
ATGGCTTTTTTACAAACAGGTTTCCCCGGCTTGGTCGTGTTTGAACCAAATGTTTTTGGCGATGAGCGGGGTTATTTCTTTGAATCATACAATCAACAGACCTTTGAAAAAGAAGGATTGTTTTATAACTGGGTGCAGGATAATCAGTCCAGTTCAACCTACGGTGTTATCCGTGGATTGCATTTTCAGAAAGGCGAACATGCGCAGGCAAAACTGGTGCGTTGTTTGAGCGGAAGAATATTGGATGTTGTCGTTGATCTGCGTAAAGATTCTCCAACTTTTAAACAGGTGTATGCTGTAGAATTAACAGCGGAGAAGAAAAATGCCTTGCTCGTTCCACGTGGTTTTGCACATGGATTTTCTGTATTGAGTGAAACAGCGGAAGTGTTGTACAAGTGCGATAATTTTTACAACAAACAAAGCGAAGGCGGATTGCTCTATAATGATGCAACCTTGCAAATTGATTGGAGAATAGAAGCAGGGAAAGAAATTATTTCAGGCAAAGATCAATTGAATGCAAAATGGGCCGAGCTTGATGAAGACAGCCTCTTTTAATAATTGCATATGGAAAAGCCGGTAATACTTGTAACAGGTAGCAATGGTCAGCTCGGAAAGGAGCTGCAGCAACTTGCAGACGCTTATCCGCAGTATCGTTTTGTATTTGCATCACGTGAAGATCTGAAGCTGCACCACTATGGTTTAGTAGAAAATTTCTTCATCGCTACAAAACCGCAATACTGCATCAACTGTGCTGCGTACACTGCAGTTGATAAAGCGGAAAGCGAACAGGATATGGCTATGCTGGTGAATGGCGAAGCTGTTGGACATTTGGCGGCTATCTGCAAAAAGTATAACACCAAGTTTATTCATATCTCCACCGATTATGTGTTTGATGGTGAAAGTGAAACACCTTACAAAGAAGATGATGCCACAGGCCCCATTAATACTTATGGTCGTTCAAAACTGTTGGGCGAGCAGTTGTGTATGAAAGAAGATGCAGATGCCATCATCATCCGTACAGCATGGGTCTATTCATCGTTCGGTCACAATTTTGTGAAGACGATGATGCGGTTGATGAACGAACGGAATGAGTTGAATGTAGTGGCCGATCAGATCGGTTCGCCTACCTACGCTGCTGATTTGGCGAAAGCTATTCTCGATATCATTTCTTCGGGTAAATGGGAGAGCGGTATCTATCACTACAGCAACGAAGGGAAGATCAGCTGGTACGAATTTGCACTGGCCATTCAAGAAATAACCGGCAGTAAAGCAATTGTGCATCCTATTGAAACATCTCAGTATCCTACGCCAGCAAAACGTCCTCATTTCTCACTGCTGAATAAATCGAAAATTAAAACAGTGTATGGTGTTGCTGTTCCTGATTGGAAGCAAAGCCTTACTGATTGTATTACTTTGTTAACTGCAAATTAGTTTCCTGCCTTTATACATTTTCTTACGTAAGTGTATACACTTGTTTTAGGGAGCAGGTCTTATACTGTTCATCACAGTTAATGTTCCCATAATACTTTCTTAACGATACGGAAACATTACTCATGCATTTTGCGGCCTCAATCAAGCGGGCGCATCCGTTTGCAGGTATTTATCACTCTCTAAAATTCCAAAACTTACAAGCATGAAGTTTTCCGTATGCATGTGCCTGTTATTGTTTTTTCTTACAGGCACTTCTCTGCAGCAAGTGAAGGCACAGCAAAATTCAACCGATGTTACTGTTAGTGGTGTTGTGAAGGATGCTGAATCAAATCAAGGTGTTGCTGGCGTTACCATCAGTATTGCCGGAAAGAAATTATTAGTTGTAACAAATGCAGATGGCAGCTATTCTGTTACTGTTCCAAGGTCAAGTGTGCTATTGTTTACAGCAGTGTCGTACGAGGATCAGGGGTTTGTTGCAAAAGATAATCAACGTAACCGTACTATCTTATTAAAGTCGACAGCGAAAGAGCTGGAAGGTGTTGTTGTAACAGCGCTTGGTATTACACGTAAACAAATGGCGTTAGGTTATTCTGCAACCACAATTGATAACGAAGATCTGACAGATGCAAAATCTGCAAACTGGATCGATGCACTTTCAGGTAAAGTTGCAGGATTGAATATGGTGCGTTCCGGTAGCGGCCCAACGGCATCAAACAAAATCATACTTCGTGGTGAGAATAATCTTACAGGCGATAACGAAGCATTGATAGTAGTGGATGGTGTAGTGATCAACCAGGGGAGTGGAAGAAGAAGTGCAATAGCTGGTGAAACAGTTTATGGAACAGGCAGTGATAACATGCCTGTTGATTACGGTAGTAACCTCAATGATATTAACCCTGAAGATATTGAATCGGTAACCATCTTAAAAGGACCTGGCGCTGCTGCATTGTACGGGCAACGTGGTGCAAACGGAGCTGTGATCATTACTACCAAGTCGGGTAATTCAAAAAAGAAAGGATTAGGTGTAACCTTTAATTCAAATATGTCGATCGAGCAGGTGAATCGCTGGCCCGATCTGCAGTATGAATATGGCCAGGGACTTGCAGGTAATAATTATTATTCATTTGGTGCATCAGCCGATGGTGCAAGCACCAGTGCAACAAGCTCTGCATATGGCCCCCGGTTCAATGGACAGTCTTTTTATCAATTTGATCCGGTAACACAAGCCCAGGGTACGCAACGTACTCCGTGGGTTCCATATAAGAATGGTGTAAACAGTTATTTCAATACCGGTAAAACATTTACCAACTCTGTTACCATTGATGGTGGTACAGATAAAACCACTGCACGTTTCTCAATGACAAACGTTGCGAACGATTGGATCACTCCAAATACAGGTTATCAACGTAACAGTGTTTCATTGTCAGTGAACTCAAAAGTGAGCGACCGCTTACAGATCAGCAGTAAGGCAACTTATAATAACAGGTGGAGCGATAACTTGCCCGGCGCAGGTTACGGTAACCAATCAATTATGTATTGGTATATCTTCTGGCAACCAAGTGCAGATCCAGGCTGGTTAAAAAATTACTGGGCAAATGGACAGGAGAACAAAAAGATTATGTTTCCTTTCAGCAGCTTCCCCGAAAATCCGTACGCTATTGCTTATGAATTTCTCAACAGTTCTAACCGTCATGCCATAACTGGTAATATCCAGGCATCGTACAGCATTACAAAAGAACTGAGCCTTCAACTTCGCACTTCTATTGACCAGGCTTATGAAGAACGTGCACAGAAACGACCTTATGATGCAGGTTCAAAACTGCAGAAAGGAAGTTTACGTACACAAAATCTTTTCTCATCTGAAATGAGTGCAGACTTTTTGTTGCGTTACAATAAAAAGTTCAGTGATCGTTTCGAACTTTCATTCACAGGAGGAGGAAGCTTGTTGCGTAACAAGTACAAGCGTGATGAAACAAGAGCCGATTCACTTATTTATCCCGGTCTTTATTCGTTTGCTAACTCAGCAGGTCCGTTGGTGAGTATGCCATTCGGAAGCCGATATGCCATCAATAGTTTTTATGGCATCTTCACGGCGTCGTATGATCGCTACCTGTTCTTTGATATTACCGGTCGCCAGGATTGGAACAGTGTATTGGCAACTCCTGATCGTACAACTAATGCAGGGTTCTTTTATCCCTCTGCTAATGTCGGCTTCGTTTTATCCAATCTTACAAGAATGCCAAAATATATTACGTATGCAAAACTGCGTGCGTCTGCAGCAAGTGTGGGTAGTGGCGGTACCATTCCTTATCTCACTGCATACAACTATGAGTCGGCAGGAAGTTTATTTGCCGGTGGTTTGCAGGCTCCGGGTTTGTTAGCCAATCCAAACCTTCGTCCGTTGCGCACCAACTCGTATGAAGCAGGTGTTGAACTGAAGATGTTCAAAAACCGTTTAAGCGCTGATGTCACTGTTTACACAGGTACAACAAAAGATCAGCACTTGCGTCGTATTCTTGATCGTGCATCTGGTTATACACAAGTGCTCATTAATGCAGGTAAAGTAAATAACCGTGGAGTGGAAGTGGCATTAAGTGGTACTCCGGTTAAAAATGTAAAGGGATTAACCTGGACCGTTAGTACAGTTTTTTCTACAAACAGAAACGAGATCATGGAACTGCTGGACAGTTCTGTTGTATTGCAACTGGGACCAGTTGGTGGTGGGCAGATCGTTGCGAAAGTAGGAGGCAGTATGGGCGATATGTACGGAAGAGGTTATGTACGTTCTCCCGACGGACAGATCGTTTATGATACATTAACAGGCAATGCATTGATTTCGCAGGATGTTGTGTACATCGGAAACACGATCCCTAAGTACAAAATTGGTATTACCAACCAGTTTACCTATAAGCAATTCCGTTTCAGTTTTCTGTTTGATGCACAGCTTGGTGCAAAAGCGCATTCATTGATGCATTATAAACTGGCTGAGCAAGGTAAAACAACAAATACACTCCCCGGCCGCTACAATGGTATTATTGGAAACGGTGTTGTTATGACAGCCGATGGTAAATACAGAACCAATGATGTGATCGCAACAAACATTGATGAATACTACCGTTCACATTATGGTATTGATAATGCTGAAGGAAGCACGTTCAGTACCGATTTTGTTAAGCTGCGTGAAGTACGTCTTGATTACACATTGCCAATTAAACTTGTTCAAAAACTAAAGTTGCAGAAAGCTTCACTTGGTGTGTATGGTCGTGATCTGTTTATCTGGTCGCCATGGCCCATGTTCGATCCTGAGTTTGGCACACTGGCAGGAACAGATATTGTTCGTGGTTTTGAAACAGGCCAGTTCCCTTCTACTCGTACAATGGGTGTAAACCTGACCGTATCATTTTAAAGCAGTATAAAACTTATTACAATGAAAAAATATAAGCATATTCTTTTGATAGCAATGATGGGGCTTATGCTTGCATCCTGCACAAAGGGGTTTGAAGAATTGAATACAGACAGTAACAATATTGCATTTGCGTTGCCGCAGCAGTTACTTGCTCCTGCACTCACCGGCACATTAAACTATAACATGCTTCGTAACCGAAATTTCACCAATGAACTGATGCAGGTTACAGTAAACATGAGCGATGCAGAAGGTTCTGTTTTCCGTTATGACTTCCGTTCTAACTGGGCTGATTATCTTTACAATGGTTTGTATTCGGAGTTAACAAACTTTAAAGAGATCTATCGTATTGCAAGTGATACAACAGGCAGCAACTACAACAGATCATACATGGGTATTTCACTCATCTGCCAGTCATGGATCTATTCGATACTTACAGATACCTATGGTGATATCCCTTACTTTCAATCGAACCAGGGAAAAGATTCATTACGTTATGAACCTGTGTTTGATAAGCAACAGGATATTTATATCGATCTGTTTAAAAAACTGGAAGAAGCAAACACGTTACTTTCTGCCAATACAGCTATCATTGCCTCAAGCGATCCTGTTTATTATGGAAATGTGAGCAGGTGGCGCAAGTTTGGTAACTCACTTTACCTGCGTTTGTTGTTGCGTATATCTGGTAAAGCCGATGCTTCAGCAGCTGCTGTTGCCAAGATCAAGGAAATTGCAGAAACAAATAAAACAGCTTACCCCATCATTGCCAATAATGATGAGTCAGCAATTCTCCGCTGGACAGGTACAGCTCCTTATGCATCACCACTCATTGCCGTGCGTGAACAGGACTTTCGTCAGCCTGCCATCGCTACATTCTTTATTCAGAATCTGGTAAACTGGAATGATCCCCGCATTGATATTCCTACTTACGGTAGTGGCGGGTTTAACCGTTGGGGTATTGCTCCGTCATCGGGTGCATACGTTGGTGTAAACAGTGGTTATGCTCCCGGCGAAAATCCAACCAAGCGTTCTTATTTCTATTCCATGACATCTGCTGTGTCTTTGCAAACAGATCAGCTTACAGGCATGATGTTGAATTTTGCTGAGCTGCAATTTATGCACACAGAGTTTGTTGCAAAAGGATGGATTGCTGGAACTGCAGAAATTTATTATAACAGTGGCGTACTCAACAGCATCACACAATGGTTGCCTTTGTGGCCTACCATCATTAACTCACAAACAGGGTTGCCGAATGATGTAAAAACATTTGTAACTGCAGCAGATATTGAATGGGATGAAAACGCATCGTTGGAACAAAAAATGGAACGGATTCATTTACAGAAATATTATGCCTTATTCCTGGTTGATCTGCAGCAATGGTTTGAATACCGCCGTACCGGTCATCCTGTTTTGCCAAAAGGTGCAGGCTTGCGTAACGGTGGCGAAATGCCTGCACGTATGACTTATCCTGTATATGTGCAATCATCAAACCCAACCAACTACAAAGCGGCAATTGCATCGCAAGGGCCCGATGTTATTTCAACCAAAGTATGGTGGCAGAAACCTTAATTAAAAACTCAACTGCATTGCAGTAAAGAATAAATATATGAAGAAGATAATTTTTTATTCGATCGTTGTATTGATGTTTACGGCTTTGATCGGTTGCGATAAAGATGGTAACTATCCCGGCGCAACCATCAGTCCATACATCGCCATTTTTGATGTGCGTGATGTTTATAAAGGAAAAGATGAAACACTAACTGTTGATAAACTTTACGGCTCATCTAAAATAACCGGCGTTGTTGTATCAGATCATTCAGGTAAAAATATACCTGCCGGTTTATTGGTCATTCAAGATCGCAGACGTTTGTCGGAGTTAAGGGGAATTGCAATAAATATTGGTAATGCAGCCGCAACGTATGTGCCGGGCGACTCTGTAGTGATTGAGGTGGCCGGCTCTGTGTTAAAACGTGTGGATGGTATTCTTCAGATCACTGGTGTGCAGGCATCAGCTGTAAAGAAAGTAGCAACAGGTAAAGCCATTCCTGTTAACCGTGTTACTTCTGCACAGGTATTGGCCAATCCTGAAAAGTATGAAAGCACATTGATCGTAATTGTAAAAGGTGGATTTAATCCGGCACCTGCACCAACAGATGTGCTGGCAGGCGATAAACAACTTAACGATGGTTTTGGTGAACTGAAACTTCATACCGATGCCAATGCGTCTTTCGCCGGCAATGCTGTTCCGTTTCTTGCAAATTATTATGGCATTGTTTTCAATAAAGAAGCTGCAGATAAATCATTGGTTCCGCAATTGCAAATGCGTACAGGCAACGATGTGGTGGTACTTAGTTCAACCATCAGCGTGGCATCAGCGATCATTACCGGTTTTATCAGTGATGTTTCCGGTGGTGATGGTAACTACGAATACATGCAGTTTATGGCAACACGTGATATTAATTTTGCTGTTACTCCTTTTTCAGTGGTTGTAACAAACAACGCCAATGCATCAACACCAACCGGTTATCCTGCAAAAGGATGGGCAACAGGTGGTATGCGCACATACAAAATGAATCTCACTTCGGGCTTTGCAGCAAAGGGAACATTTTTTTATGTAGGCGGAAGCGCTAAGCTCATTAATGGTTCCGGTTCAACAAGCATCAGCGCTGTTAACTGGATCCGTTCCTATAACTATACCACAACTGATGGCGATGGCTTCGGTACAAAAACCGGAGGATTGTTTGCCAACAGTGGTAATGCATCAGGCTTTGCTATCTTCAGTGGTACAACTATCTCAGAAGAATCTGTTCCTGTTGATGCCATTTTTGTAGCAACGGGCGGCAGTTTATATACGCCAACTCCGGTGCCAATGGGTTACCGTATTGCAAACAACGATTGGTACGATATCAAGAATCCTGTTACACTGGAAGATCAGCCGTTTTACCGCAGCGGATCAAATACATTGTCGATGACCTATACAACCGCCGACAGAGGATACTTTTATATGTTGGGTGGAGAGTACAATGTAGCTTTAGGACGATGGATGAAAGCCCGTTCGCAAACAAACGTGCTTCTTACAAAAACTTCTGTTCTAAGTGAAATAGAAGGAGAAGGTGTAACCAGATTACAATAACATTTAACAAGCGTATTTAAGTACATGGAAAGAAAAGATTTTTTAAAACTGTTTGGTATTGCAGGCACAGCAATAACACTGCCTGTTATTACTGCAGATGCACAGGAAACAGTTGCAGCTGTTTCTACGCAGGATAAAATTGTAAAACTGAATGGAACAGTTAGGGCAAAAGGAAAAGGAATTGCTGGTGTGGCTGTAACAGATGGTACAACAGTTGTGTTAACTGATAAGAACGGAAATTATGCGTTTGAAAGTGCTGCTGAAGCTGATTTTGTGTACATCTCCATTCCGGCTGGTTACGCTTTTCCGCACGAGAAAAAGATCGCAAAATTTTATGAGCCGATCAATAAAGGGAAAGAAAAATTTACTGCAAATTTTGAGTTAGAGCAATTAACAACAGATGATACCAAACACAATTTTGTTGTGTGGGCCGATACGCAGATGATCTCGGAAAAGGATGTTGAGTTATTGAAAACACAATCGGTGCCGGATCTGCAACAGCTGGTTGCATCCTATCCAAAAGACACACTGTTTCATGGAATAGGTTGCGGTGATCTTGTGTGGGATAAATTTGAATTATTTACCGGTTACAAAGAAGCCATTGCAGCAACAGGTGTTACCTTCTTTAATGTAATTGGCAACCACGATATGGATATTAAAACTGCACGTACAGATGAATGGAGTGCAGAAACATTTAAGAAAGAGTTTGGGCCAACTTATTATTCATTCAATCGTGGTAAAATTCATTATGTGGTGTTAGATGATGTGTTCTTTATTGGCACAGCAAAAAAATACATCGGTTATATTACAGAGAATCAGTTGGCATGGTTAGAGCAGGATCTGAAAAATGTAGCACAGGGCTCAACAATTGTACTCAGTTTACATATTCCAACAGATACCGGTGCAGCACGTCGTAATAAGAAAGAAGCTGAGCTTGGATCTAATGTGGCAAACCGTGAACAATTGTATAAACTGTTGAAGGGTTATAAAGTGCATATCATGTCGGGGCACACACATTTTAACGATACCTGGGAAAAAGGCGATATCATGGAACATAATCACGGAACTGTTTGCGGTGCATGGTGGACAGGGCCTGTTTGTGGCGATGGTACACCAAGTGGATATGGTGTATATGAAGTAAATGGAAGTGAAGTGAAATGGTATTACAAATCAACCGGCTTTCCAAAAGAACACCAGCTGTCTGTATTTGGTAAAGGAAAACTGAAAGAATATCCTGATGAAATTTTGGCCAACGTATGGAACTGGGATAGCAAATGGAAGGTAGAATGGTTTGAAGATGGCGTGGCAAAAGGTGCAATGGAGCAGCGTGTAGCACTTGATCCTTTAGCTGTTGAATTATATGCCGGGCCGGAGTTGCCGAAGAAGCACAAGTTTGTGGAGCCAACTCTTGCTGATCATATGTTTTTTGCAAAACCATCGGCCAATGCAAAAAAGATAGCGGTGAAAGTTACAGACCGGTTTGGCAATGTGTACAGCAAAGAGATTGTGCTGTAATACTCTGCTGTTTCAACCTCATAAAATCAAAAACCCTCCACATTGTGGAGGGTTTTTGATTGCCTGGGTGGATTCCCCTGCCTGAACGAATTCATTCGGACAGGGTACTAAGACAAACAGAACTAAATCTGTTTAGTGCAATAAAAAAGCCGAAACAAAAATGTTTCAGCTTTTTATGTTGGCCTACCTGGATTCGAACCAAGACAAACAGAACCAAAATCTGTCGTACTACCATTATACTATGAGGCAATCGTTCGTTGGGATTGCAAAAGTATACTTTTTTTCATTTCTGCAAAAAAATCTTGCTCTTTTTTTTGCCAAAATCGCCCCAATCCCTCACCCCGCCAGTATTTCACGCACCCGCTCTACTACGCGCTCCGGGGCCAGCTGCTCCATACAGGCATGGTCTCCGCGGAAGCAGGGTTTGTTCCCGAACACGGAGCAGGGCCGGCAATAAAGGTCTATTTGAACGGCGTTTTTTTCCGGCTGGCCAAAGCCCATAAAACCGGCGTAGGGATGCGTGGCGCCCCATACAGATACCACCGGCACCCCAAACAGTGAGGCCAGGTGCATATTGGCAGAATCCATGCTCACCATTACGTGCAGCTGGCTGATGAT
>NZ_CAMLGT010000134.1 GCF_946479605.1 uncultured Lacibacter sp. | reverse complement strand
CGTTCTGCAAAATATCCGCAGGTATTGCCTGATAGTCGTGTGCTATTTCGTATCAAAGCTCCTGATGCACAAAAAGTGCAGATCGATCTGGGAAAGAAATATGATCTGCAGAAAGATACAGGTGGTTACTGGATCGTTACTACTGATTCCATCAGTGAAGGGTTTCACTATTATTCTTTGCTGATCGATGGTGTTGCGGTAGCTGATCCTGCAAGCGAAACCTTTTATGGCATGGGACGCATGGCAAGCGGTATTGAAATTCCGTTTAAAGGCGATGGGTATTATGCGTTGAAAGATGTGCCGCATGGCGATATCCGCATCAAGAAATATTTTTCTCCTGTTACACGTTCATGGCGTCAATGTTATATCTACACACCTCCGGGTTATGATGCGAATACCACAACAAAATATCCGGTATTGTATTTATTACATGGTGGCGGCGAAGATGAACGTGGCTGGGCCATGCAAGGTAAAACAGATATCATCCTTGATAATTTAATTGCTGAGCAAAAAGCAAAACCCATGATCATTGTGATGATGGATGGCAATGTTTCAGCTGGTGGTCCCGGTGGTTTTGGCGAGCAGGCCTTGCGTGCTTTTGAAAATGAATTGAAGCAATCGTTGATCCCTTTCATTGAAAAAAATTACCGTGTGGCAACCGATGCAAACAGCAGAGCATTAGCCGGTTTATCAATGGGTGGATTGCAAACCTTGCATGCAGGTGTACGCAATTCAAACCTATTTGCATACCTCGGTGTGTTCAGCTCCGGATGGTGGAGCAATCAACCGGCTCTTTCTACTCCGCAGTACGAATACATGAAAACAAATGCAAGTACCATCAATAACAACCTGAAACAATTCTGGATCGCCATGGGCGGTAAAGAAGATATTGCTTACAACAATTGCAAGATCATGCTTGCAAAGTTTGATGAGCTCAACATCAACTACAAGTACAGCGAGTACCCCGGCGGACATACATGGCCGGTATGGCGTAACAACCTGTACAACTTTGCACAGTTGCTGTTTAAATAAGTGTTGTTGCGAAGCGAAGATTAAAATATATAAGCAAAGAAAAAATGATGAATAACAGGGAGCGTATTGCCATATAAAGTTTTTTTCATTGATAAACCAAACAACGATTGCTTTATGATCTTGAAACGATTGTCGTACAAACTCAGTCTTGCTGCTTCTTCATTGCTGCTGTTATGCTTTTATATCAGTTGCAATAACGGAGCATCCACTTATGATCATACTACGTGGACACAGTACGGTGGCGGTCCTGATCAGTCGAAGTATTTCGAGGCATCTGAAATTACAAAAGACAATGTGCAGCAGTTGAAGGTAGCGTGGATGTATGAGTCTGGCGATAGCATGTCCTATTTTTTCAGCCCTGTTGTGGTGGACAGCATGATGTATGTGATGGCGAAAAATTTTTCACTGGTGGCCGTAAATGTAAATACAGGCAAAGAAGTCTGGATTCACACAAAGCTGATGGGTTTATCAAGAAGAGGCATCAACTATTGGGAGAGCAGCGATAAAAAAGACAAGCGGCTCATCTTTACGTTGAATAATTCATTGCAGGCCATTGATGCAGTTACAGGCAAAAGTATTCTCAGTTTTGGCGACAGTGGTTATGTTGATCTGCGGCAGGGACTTGACCGTGAGCCATCATCCATCAGGCGAATGCAATCGATGATGCCGGGGGTTATTTACAATGATCTCGTTATACTTGGTTCAGCACCGGGTGAAAATTACTTTTCACCACCCGGTCATGTAAGAGCTTACAATGTTGTTACAGGAAAATTAGAATGGACTTTTCATACCATCCCACATCCGGGAGAATTTGGATACGAAACCTGGCCGAAAGATGCCTACAAATATGCAGGTGCCGTAAATGTGTGGAGTGAAATGTCCGTGGATGAAAAAAGAGGTATTGTGTATCTGCCGCTGGGTTCTCCCACGTATGATTATTACGGAGCTGATCGTATTGGTGCCAACCTGTTCGGCAATTGTTTGGTAGCATTGGATGCAAAAACAGGGAAACGCATCTGGCATTATCAAACAGTACATCATGATCTGTGGGATTATGATCTTGCTTCTGCACCGCAGTTACTAATGGTAAAGCACAATGGAAAAAATATTGATGCAGTTGCGGTGGCTACCAAGCATGGGTTTATGTTTGTCTTCAATCGGGAAACAGGTGAACCACTTTTCCCAATCGAAGAAAAACCATTTCCAGCCAGTGAAATGCCCGGCGAGCAGGCATGGCCCACACAGCCCATTTCTTCATTGCCTGATTTTACAAGACATGCTGTAACAACGGAAACACTCAACCCGTTTTTTCCTGACAGTATCAAACAACAATGGATCAAGCGACTTGATTCATCAAAGTCCGGCTTATATCTCCCACCATCAGATAAATATGAAACGGTGATGATGCCGGGTGCATTGGGCGGTGCCAATTATGGCAATACAGGTTCTAACCCAGGCAAAGGAATGATGTATGTAATGACACAGGAATATGCTTCCACCTATCGATTAAAAAAAGTACTCCCTCCTTCAGCGAATTTGTCGAATGATGAAATAAAACGGGTGAAAGCATTTTATACGGCTACTTGCAAAACTTGTCATGGCGCTAATATGGAAGGAGGTCTTGCACCATCGCTTGTGAATGCAGGTCAGCGAATTTTTTATGATGAGTTCAAAGGCATTGTATTGAACGGTAAGGGGCAGATGCCCGGCTTTGTGCATGTAGATGAGCAAACCATTTCTGCATTGTACCGCTATCTCGGCGGGAACCCTGCACGACCAAATTTTTTCCGGAGAATGGATACTTCATCAAAAGTAAAAGGGCCAGTGGTTGCATCAGGTGGTGCTAAAATAAAACCAGATGCCAACAGAGCTGCTGCAATGTTTGATTATCCCGAAGGAGTTGATCATCCGGTTGATCGTTATACAACTGATTACGGGTTAGACTGGATGGGCTTGTTATCACCTCCATGGTCATCATTGGTTGCTTATGATTTGAATACCGGCACCATCAAATGGAGAAAACCACTTGGTGAAGATTCACTTTACAGCAAAGGCGATAAAACAACCGGCGCACCGAGTGGTGTATTACGAAAAGGAATGGTGGTTACATCAACAGGAATTGTTTTCGCTACAGCAAAAGGTGGTAAGCTCTATGCATTTGATGCAGATAATGGAACTGTTTTATGGGAAACAACCTTGAGCCATGAAACCAATGGACAACCGATCATGTTTACAAAAAATGGCAAACAATATTTAGTGGTAAATGCAACAGGCACATTTGCAAAAGACAGCTATAACCATGCTGCCAAACCAGGTGCTTTGCCAAGAGGTTATCTGGTTTATGCATTACCCGACATTAAAAAATAAAAGTATTGTTCTGCATATTATGGACTGTTAAACAAACAAGCAACATGAAAAAACTATTCATTCCTTTCATTATACTCGTAACACTTCAAAGTGTTGCGCAACCGCTTCAGCAACGGATTGTGTTGAATGATCCGGCAAAGTACAGGATGTTATCTGCTGTTCATGCCGGTGCCGGTGAAATGGGATTTACACAATTGATCGGGCGAACAGAACTCTCAACCAATTTCCTTTACCTGCATGCAGGAACCATCAAAGCAAAATCAGGCATCGGTCATCATTTTCATCATGGTATTGAAGAAATGTATGTGTTGCTTAATGGTGAAGCACAGTTTACCATCAACGGACGTACATCAAAAATAAAAGCACCGGCAGTGGTGCCTTGCAAAGCAGGCGATGCACATGCCATTTACAATGCATCAAACGAACCCGTGCGTTGGTTGAATTTTGCAGTGAGTCAACAAAAAGGAAAATCAGATGCATTTGATTTGGGCGATAGCCGGGTTGGTGCAGCACTTGATCCCATCCCTGTTTTTGTTTCTGCTAAGCTGGAAAAACAGCAAACCAATAATACTAACATGCCGCCGGGTTTTAAACCTTCCATGAGCAGAAGGGTTTTTGGTCCTGATATTTTTTCTACCAACTGGAACCATGTTGACCATATTATTATTCCGGCCGATAGTTCAGTAACACGTCAACTGAACGGTATTGAAGAAGTGTACTATGTCATAAAAGGAAAAGGAACTGTTACGTTGAATAACCAAAACGCAACGATAAAACAGGATGAATCATTTTTCGGTTTGCTTGGTGAACAACCAAGTATTAGTAACAACAGCAAAGAAGATCTTGAAATAGTGGTGATTGGTATTGCTGCATCCAAACAGAATTATGCAATAATCAACAAGCCATTGATCAAACCCAAAGCAATGGTTTTGCAAATGGAATTTGTTGTGCCGAAAGAAAATGCTGATGCGTTTGAAAAAATGTACTATTCCATTTATGTACCTGCCATGACTGTTCAAACCGGTTATCTCGGATCAAAATTGCTTCGTCTCTTTCCGGAAAGCAGAGCAAAAGAAATCCAGGCTGAGCCAACAACTTACAATTACCAGATACAGATTTCATTTGATACGGAAGAGAACCGCAGAAAATGGGTAGCAAGTAAACAACACGATATTGCCTGGCCGGCAGCATCCGGTCTGGCAACACAATTCAAGTGGAAAGGTTATGATGTAATGGGCGATGATGAGCAACGATAAAAAATGTGAATGTTTTTTCGATCACCTGTCATATTAATCAGTATGCATTTGTGTGTTGCTGTGATCAGCAGTAACGCACAGGACATGCAACCAACTTCATCACTCGTTTATCCGGGTGTTGATGGTAAGCTGTTGTATGTGGCTGACAGCATCGGAAATGTGATACCTGATTTCTCCAATGCCGGTTACAAAGGTGGTGGCGTTCGTATTCCGTATGTGGCAGCGAAAGTAACTGTGTGGCCGGTGCAGGGCGATAATTCAGAATTGATACAGGCAGCCATTGATCGTGTAGCTGCAATGCCTCTTGATGCAAATGGTTTCAGAGGTGCGGTGCTGTTGAAGATGGGCATCTATCATCTTGCAAAGCCTATCTATATCCGTGCATCGGGTATTGTACTTCGTGGAGAAGGCATGAGTGATCTTGGTACTATACTCATTGGTAAAGCAAATGAACAAACGCAGGGATCTGGCTTTCGTCAACCCGCACTCATTAATATAACCGGTACTGCAGGTGCAGTGGAGACAGGTGAACCAAAACAATTGATCAAGGATCAGTATGTGCCGGTTGGTGCAACAACGTTCACGATTGGTTCCGCAAAAGGATTCAAGGTGGGAAACAAAATTCTTGTTCGCAGGTATGGCAATGAAGCCTGGATCAAGGAACTCGGGCAGGATACATTATCTGTTGGACGTTACCGCTGGAAACCTTTCACCATTACTTACGATCGGGTCATCACTGCCATCAACGGCAATACACTAACCATTGATGCACCTGTTTTTTGTGCCATCGATACGAGATGGGGCGGTGGTGATATTGTGAAGTACACGGATACCGGTCGCATTGAACAGGTTGGTATTGAAAATTTGAGAGCCATCTCTGAATACAATCCATCAGTTAGAAGAAAAGATTATGGCAACATGGATCGTGGATCGTATGACGGGCCCGGTTCAAAGTATGAAGGCGACGAATATTATGCAGACGAAAATCATTATTTCAATTGTATCAGCTTCAGCAATACTAAAAATGCATGGGTGCGAAATATCAGCGCCTTACATTTCGGCAGCAGTGTTGTACTTACAACAGCCGGCACCAAATGGATCACTGTGCAGGATTGTGAATCAAGAGAGCCTGTTTCCATGCGGGCAGGCGCAAGACGTTTTACCTATCAACTGAATGGGCAGTTGAGTTTGGTGCAGCGATGTTATTCGCAAAAAGGTCGGCACTCATTTGTGATGCAAACATCATCTTCCAGCGGAAATGTATTTTTCAATTGCGAAGCAACACAACCCTACTCTTCCAGTGAACCGCATGCAAACTGGGTAAATGGTGCGTTGTATGATAATGTAAAAGCACCGCTTACTGCCAGGTTCTGGAAAGATATCAGCATTGGTTGGGCAGGTGCAAACATTGTATTCTGGAATTGCGAAGGCGATTTTTTGATTCAACAACCACCCACGGCACAGAATTATTCCATTGGTCACAAAGGTCTTGCATCGGTGATCTTTAACAGGGCACTGCAGGATCTTTCAAAGCCCAATGGTTATGTTGAATGGATGGATCAGCATGTAGCACCACGAAGTCTTTACTTAACTCAACTGAAAGAACGACTGGGTGCAACGGCTGTAAAAAATATCGGGAAAGATGAAGAATAACATGTTAGAAAACCAGAGAGATAATCATAATAAATAAACGAACGAATCATGCTGTTACAAACATTCAAATCAGTTTTGCATATAAGTGCATTGTTGCTTTTTTCTTTTTTTCTTTCAAACTGCAGCTCTGCGCCTGAAGCAGCCTGGGAAAAAACAAACAATGAGCTCATCAAACAGCATCAACTCAAGAAACGTACAATATCCGGTTTACCTGCTTCAGTAGTAGAATCAAATATTGAACCTGCAAAAGTAGCAAGCCTCGATCAGTTAGACAGTACTGAAT
The DNA here is from genome assembly GCF_946479605.1 of uncultured Lacibacter sp. The sequence continues at coordinate 3,514 of NZ_CAMLGT010000134.1, read as the reverse complement.
TGCATACGGGTGTATCTGCAAAAATTTTCTGGGGAGCAGGAAACATGGTGGCGGTGTTACAACTTGAACCGAATGCGATCATCCCAGAAGAAGTATTAACAGCCGACCGCTTTTTGTTTGTGCTGGAAGGAACGGTTGAATATACAGTAAACGGAACGACACTGTCGATGCTGTCACAAAAACGTGAAACCCCTGATGGCACGCATAGCGGTACACCGAGAACAGATTTTGTTTATTCAGAAAAAGGAACAACATCTGTTATGAAAGCTGGTGCAACCGGAGCAAAGTTGTTGGAAGTGTACAGTCCCTTGCGTGCCGACTATCTGCAAAAAGCAGGTGTTGCAAATGCACCGAAAGAAATTCCTGATGTTAAAAACCTGATGCAACCAAATATCACTGCAAACAAACTATATGATTTATATAATCTGCAACTCACTACGCTTACACCCGATGCACATTCAAGGATATTATCAGGACGAAATATGCAATTGAGTTTTATCTCGATGGATCCGGGTTCGATTTTTCCGCATCATATCCATCCGGAAGAGCAATTGATGTTTGTGTTGCGGGGTGATTGCCGTGAGATTTTATTAGATGGCGAGCAGGAAATGAAAACAAACAGTATGGTGCGTATTCCTGGCAATATGGTGCATGGTGCAACGATTGGTGAGTTGGGTTGTGATGCATTGGATATTTTCTGGCCTGCACGGGAAGATTATCTTGAAAAAGAGAAAGCAAGACTTGCAGCGTATCATGAAATTATTCCTGCAGATGCAAAACCGGAGTTGTTGGTTGATGGTAAAAAGACAGAACCGGAATTATTTTTTACAGAAGGACCGAAATGGATGAATGGAAAAATTTATCTCTCCAATATGTTCTTTGATCAGAACTGGGGTGCAAACCCAAATAAAAGTTCAACGGTTGAACTTGATCCCAACGGAGCATACCGGAATATTTCAGAAGGAAAAATGCAAACCAATGGATTGTATCCTTACAAAAACGGGAACCTGATTGTGTGTGATATGATGGGCCATCGTGTAGTGGAAATGACCACGAAGGGTGAAGTGGTAAACGTATTGGCCGATAAATATGAAGGCAAATCAATTGACGGGCCCAATGATGTGATCACCGATGCGAAAGGTGGTTTTTATTTTACCGATCCGCAGTTTACCATGGAGCCGACAAAATTTCAACCGGGCCGTGCTGTGTATTATGTTTCACCTGAAGGAAAAATGACAAGGCTTGTGCAACCCAATGAATTTGCAATGCCCAATGGAATACTGCTATCTCCCGATGGTAAAACACTTTACATCAACAACTGCTACGATAATGAATCCTGGTATCCGGTTAACAGCGAAAAGGATAATCATATCTGGGCCTATGATGTAAATGCCGACGGCAGCATCAGTAACGGACGAAAGTTTGCCACGCTGTTCCTCACAGAAAATGTATTGGATCGAAAAGGAAAATCATCCAGTGCTGATGGTATGGCCATCGATACAGATGGAAATATTTATGTAGCCACTTATTATGGTGTACAGATATTTAATAAAAAGGGAGAGTTCGTTGGTATGATCAACCTTCCTTCTTTCCCCGTAAGCTTATGTTTTGGAGATGCCGATCTCAAAACCTTGTACATTGTCAGCTACAGTAAAGTGTACAAGATCAAAACAAACAAAAAAGGATTTATTCAGTATTTATAAAATGCAGTTTCATTTATACGAAAACACAATATGAAAATTAAACAAGTTATACTTCTCGCATTTCTCTTTCTTTCAACATACACAACCGTTGTTGCACAGGATCCCAACTTTTATATTTTCCTCAGCTTCGGTCAATCGAATATGGAAGGATATGCAAGAATTGAAGCACAGGATACAGTGAATGTTGATCCACGCTTTCAGGTATTGGAAGCAGTTGATTGTCCCGCTATCGGCAGAGAAAAAGGAAAATGGTACACGGCTGTTCCTCCTTTGTGCCGTTGCAGAACCGGGTTAACACCTGTTGATTATTTCGGAAGAACATTGTTAGCAAACCTGCCCGCCAATGTTAAGGTAGGTGTCATTAATGTATCAGTTGGTGGTTGCAAAATAGAATTGTTTGATAAAAGCAATTACCAAACTTATACAGCAACAGCACCCAACTGGATGCTGGGTATGTTAAAAGAATATGATGGAAATCCGTATGATCGTTTGGTTGAAATGGCAAAGCTGGCGCAAAAAGAAGGTATCATTAAAGGCATACTGTTGCACCAGGGTGAATCAAACAATGGTGATACAACCTGGCCTTCGAAAGTAAGTATGGTGTATAAAAATCTGCTCAGCGATCTGCAACTGAAAGCACAAAATGTGCCGCTGCTGGCAGGTGAAGTGGTGCATGCAGAACAAGGCGGTGTTTGTGCAGGCATGAATACCATCATCAATCAGTTGCCTGCTATCATTCCAACTGCACATGTTATTTCGTCAAAAGGTTGTGCTGATTCACCGGACAATCTTCATTTCAATGCGGAAGGTTACCGGGAGTTTGGAAAACGATATGCAGAAAAGATGCTTACACTACTTGGTTTAAAAATTAACCAGTAAAATCAGTTTTAAAAAATAATTGAATTAAACGTAAAATCGAAAATGAAAAAACTACTTACACTTGCATTAGCAGTAAGCATTGGCTCAACAACTGCCTTTGCACAAAACCCCATCATTAAACACATTTTTACTGCGGACCCCTCGCCTATTGTTTACAAGGATACATTGTTCCTGTACACGGGTCATGATACAGCTTCGGTAACAGCTCCTAATTATAAAATGCCCGACTGGCATGTGTTCTCCACAACAGATATGAAGAACTGGAAAGATCATGGAGCTTTACTTTCACCACATACTTTTTCATGGGCAACAGGCGATGCGTATGCAGCACAGTGTATTGAACGCAATGGAAAATTCTACTGGTTCGTTTCTACGTTTCATAAAAAAGACAGTGTAAGTAATGGTGGCGCAGCTATTGGCGTGGCTGTTTCCGACAGGCCAACAGGTCCGTTTAAAGATGCCATTGGCAAAGCATTGATCATAAATGAAATGACAACCGATAAAAAGCATAGTTGGGATGATATTGATCCTACTGTGATGATTGATGATGACGGACAAGCATACATGTATTGGGGCAATTTAAGCTGCAGGTGGGTGAAGCTTAAAAGCAATATGATTGAACTAGATGGCCCTATTAATTATCTTTCTATAAAAAATTTTATTGAAGGCCCGTGGGTTTACAAACGCAAAGGCTGGTACTATCTTGTGTATGCTGGCGTGGGTACAAAAGCTGAAATGATTGAATACTGTATGTCCACTAGTCCAACAGGTCCCTGGGAATACAAAGGTATTATACAGGAAAATGTGCCCAACAGTTTTACCACACATCCCGGCATCATTGATTACAAAGGCAAGTCGTATTTCTTTTATCACAATGGCTTGTTGCCAACCGGTAGCAGCTACAGGCGTTCTGTTTGTGTAGACTACATGTA
>NZ_CAMLGT010000133.1 GCF_946479605.1 uncultured Lacibacter sp. | reverse complement strand
CATACCATCGGCAATAAAACGTCCGGTAAAATGTTTATGACTGTATTCAAGCCAGCCCTTTTCGTATTGCCAGGGCTCGAGCTTGCGTGCAATGGTTACATACGGTTCAAGTATGAAATGCGGTTTGTTATCGTCGTTGAGTTTCATGAGTCGTTGTGCTTCCGTACGAATGGTTTTTACCAATGATTGTATCGGCAATTTGCTCACAACGTTGATGTAAATAGTATGACTTGGGAAACTGCCATAATCACGCAGTTCTACCTTAAGTGGATAAAAACCCATAGCAATCATGTTAAGGCGATTCACTAAACGTTCTTCCATTAATTCGTACTGTAAAAAATTGGCTAATGTAATATGAGGCTTACCCCACTTTGCGTGATCGCTCTTGTACTTTTCTGAAAATTCTGTTTTCACTTTTACAATGCGGTTCCACAATTCTTCATGCGGACTCAATACCAATAGATACTCGTACACACGGTAGCCGGGAATAGTTGTTGTTGTGATTGATTGTAATTGCATAACCCATCATTTAGTTGTGATTAATAAAATGCTGCGCAACAGTTGCATCATTGAACTGCTGTGATGGGGTTTGCTCAAGTAACCGCTCCAAAAAAATATTTCTGAAACTGCACTACTAAATTACTAAAAGTTTTAGCTTTACCAAACTTTCTTACGAACCCAGACATACTTTTTTTATCACCACTCTTTGCACTGCAGGAGTTAAATTATTTTTTATGGATGGGGAAGATTTTTTCGGAGCCGCCTACAAAGGCAGCAAACAGTTTACACAACAACAGGTACGTACAGCCAATGCCACAGGCTTTGGCGCTGCAGCCGATGATTATGCTGAACGTGGTATTGATTTAAATGAACAGCTCATTAAAAACAAACCGGCCACATTCTTTTTTAAAATGAAAGGCGATGCCATGGAACAGGCCGGCATTTTTGATGGCGATATTTTAATTGTTGATCGATCGTTGAAGCTGGCGAATGGAAAAATTATTGTGGCGGTGCTGAATGGCGAGTTGCTGGTACGGCGATTTCATAAAAATTTCTCGTCAGCGTTTCTTATACCGGAAAACGCAAGATACAAACCGGTGAACCTGGCGGAGTTTAGTGATTTTAAAATGTGGGGAGTGGTTATACATATAATCAGGTCTCTGGCCTGAAGGCCAGAGCAAGTCAAGCCAGAGCAAGTCAAGCCAGAGCAAGTCATGATTTACTCCAGCCTTCAGGCTGGAGATCAAAAGAATATTTCTTATGCCAATGATCAAAATGTGGATCCATTTAGTGTGGGCCACCAAGAGCCGAAAACCATTTTTGGATAAAAGCATCCGGCAAAAAGTGTGGCAACACATGCGGAGCAATGCACAGGAAAAACAGATTCATGTTGACTTTATAAATGGATATGTTGATCATGTGCATATACTTCTTTCCTTAAATGCAGATCAAACAATTGCAAAGATTGTTCAGTTGATCAAGGGCGAAAGTTCATTCTGGATCAATAAAAACAATTTGTGTGATGAAAAATTTGAATGGCAGGATGACTATTTCGCTGTGTCGGTAAGCGAGTCGGGTGTAAATGTTGTGCGGGAATATATCAAGAACCAGGAAGCGCATCATGCGAAGAAAACATTTCAACAGGAGTATGATGAGTTTATGAATAAATATGGGTTCCTGTTAATCAAAGATTCTCTGGGCTAAAGCCCAGAGCAAGTCAAAAAAAATAAACATGCAACAAACAGAGGTTATTGACTTGCTCCAGCCTTCAGGCTGGAGACACAAAAATGAATATCATCAAATGGGCTTTAGCCCATTTTCAAACATGTATGCTATTGTTGATTGCAACAATTTCTATTGTTCCTGCGAACGCTTATTCAAACCGCATCTCGATAACAAACCGGTTGTTGTACTCAGTAACAACGATGGCTGTATCATCAGTCGCAGCGATGAAGCCAAAGCATTGGGTGTAGATATGGCCGGGCCCTATTTTATGGCAAAGCCATTAATTAAAAAACACGATGTGGCTGTGTTCAGTAGTAACTACAACCTCTATGGTGATTTGAGTATGCGGGTGATGGACACATTACGGGCCATCATTGGTGAACAGCATGTAGAAGTATATTCAGTAGATGAAGCCTTTGTCGATTTAAGTATTTTTCCAACAGAAGACCTGGAACGTATTGCACGTGATATGCGGGAAACAGTAGAGCAATGGACAGGCATTAAAGTATCTATTGGTGTGGCGCCTACAAAAGTGTTGGCGAAGCTGGCCAATCGCTTATCGAAAAAAAATAAAAAGGAAACGGATTGTGTGTTGGTACTCGACACAGAAGAAAAAATAAGAGCCGGATTGGAGAAAACACCTGTGGGCGATATCTGGGGCGTTGGTCACCAGTACGCCAAAAAACTAAAAGAGCAATGGTTTATTGATGATGCCTTGCAGCTGAGTAAAATGAGCGAAGAGTTCGGCCGAATGCATTTAGGCGGCGTGGTTGGTGTACGGTTGATTCGTGAACTGAACGGTATTGCATCGAAAGACATGCAGGACGAACTTGTAACAAAAAAAATGATCGCTACCACCCGCATGTTCGGCAGCCCTGTTGATAACATTCACGATATTAAAGAGGCCGTTGCTACCTATACATCAAGGGCTGCCGAAAAATTAAGACGACAGTACAGCGCCGCCAGCATCATTAGTGTGTTTGTAGTGGCGAAAGGCGAAAATCACAACGTAACCTTTAACCGGGGTATTACGCATAGCAGGTACACAACATTGCCTGTTGCTACCTCCTTCACCAATGAGTTAATTAAACCGGCTGTTGCATTGGTTGACAGTTTGTATGAAAAAGGCACGCTGTATAAAAAAGCAGGAGTAATGTTGAGTGGGCTTGTACCCGATGCATCAATCCAGGGAAATTTATTTTTACCGGAAACAAAAAACAACGGACGGTTATTGATGGACATGATCGACAATATCAACTTCAGTCAGCGGGACGATGTGTTGAAGTTTGCAGCAAGCGGTACAACAAGAGACTGGAAGATGCGACAGGAGTTGCGCAGTCCACGGTATACAACAAGATGGGAAGAGTTATATGAGGTGAAGTAAAGTTATAACCAACCCCGTCAGCAGTTAAAAATCTTTATCAAACAAACCCCGCTGTTTCGGCATTGGTTTTTCACTCACACCTCCTTCAATAAACTTCGGCTTCATTAAATTCAGGCCCATTTCTTTATTCATCTTGTCTACTAAATAAACGGTGAGTTCAGGTGATGTTGCTTCATCGTGCATGTGCATAAAGAAATAAATCTCGTCCATGCCCTGCTGTTGCCAGTTTTTCATCCGCTGAACCCATGCATCGCAACGGGTGTAATCCGATTTGTGCAGACTGTTGCCTACATAACGGATAAACACTTTCGGCACCGTTACATGCATGTGTGCACAATCTCTGCGGCCTGCAGTATCTGTTAAGACTGCACCGATGTTCATTTGTTTGAGTGTAGTAAAAAGTTCGTTGCGGATATCTTCTTTACCAAACCAGTCGGGGTGACGCACTTCTAAAAAGAACTGCAGATCTTTCGGCAGCGAAGCCATGTAATCGAACAACTCCTGTTTACGCTTGGGTGAAAACGTATCACTCACCTGTACGAAGATGGGACCGAGGTGTTCTTCGAAACCAACGATGCCACGAAAGAACTCATTGGTAATAAAATCTTTCCCTTTTAAACTGCCACGATGCGTAACCCCCTGGTACATCTTCGGGCAAAACTTGAAATCCATGTTCTTTGCTTTCTCTGCCCATTTGCGGATGCCTGCTTCGCCGTATACTTTGTAATGCGTTGCATTCAGCTCAATGCTGTTATAATGTTGCACATAGTGCTGCAGAAAATCTTTCTCTTTTGTTTTGGGCGGATAGATCTTGCCCACCCATTCTGTTCGTCCCCATTTGGCACAGCCGAGATATACTTTTGCATTTGCAACGGCTTTACCGCTGAGCACTGTTTTATTAAATGCTGGCTCTGCAGGTAACGAAAAATCAATACTGTCGAGAAGCTGTTCATCAACACGTCCAAATTCCATATGGATTTATTTTGCTCAAAACTATAACAGAAACCAACGATAAAATATACCGGCGATCACAGGATCGCCGGTATAGAAAATTTTAAAAAACGAGTCTGCGTCTTCACGAACTAAACTCGTACAATAGTTCAGCAATCAAAGCTGTCCAGCCGGTTTGATGACTGGCGCCTAATCCCTTACCACTATCGCCATGGAAATATTCGTAAAAGAGAATGAGCTCTTCGTTACCCGGTTGTTTGTAAAACCAGTTGTAGGTTTCATGACTGCGACGTTCACCACTTGCATCAAGCCCCAGTAAATTAATGTTGCGGTATGCTAATTCTTTTGCCACATCACGCAGGTTGAGATAAGTACCCGAGCCTGTTGGATATTCCACCTTCACCGAATCGCCGTAGAAATCGCCAAACTCTTTAATAGCCTGTATGGTTAAAAAGTTGAGCGGTATCCACACCGGACCACGCCAGTTACTGTTGCCGCCAAACATATCGCTTGTACTGTCACCGGGATCGTATTGAATAGAATAGGTATGCCCATCGATCACTACTGAATAAGGATTCTTTTCATGATCTTTTGATAATGCACGGATACCGCCTACCGATAAAAATTCTGCTTCATCGAGCAAACGTGCAAGAATGGCGAGCAAACGTTCACGTGGCACCAGCGAGATCAATATCTCTTCCTTATCACTCTTTTCTTCGTTTGGCCAAAAACGGTTTTTTGATTTGCGATAGTTCTCAAACCAGGTAATGCGTTTTTTGAAATCACGCAAACGAGCAAGGCTGTTTTTGTGAATAGTTGATACTGCAAACAAACTGGTTAACCCCACTGCTGATTTTATGCGCAACGGCTGATGGCTACCATCATGCATTACCAACACATCGTAATAGAATTTATCTTCTTCGTTCCAGGTATGTTGTTCGTTCAATGCTTCAGCGATCAATACAAAATGTTCGAAGAAGCGTGTGGCTGTATCTTCAAACGCATCATCGTGCATAGCAATCTCCAATGCAATATCCATCATGTTCAACGCATACATACCCATCCATGCAGTACCATCGGCTTGTTCCAGCTGATGATTACCGGGAATATGATGACTGCGGTTAAACACACCGATGTTATCCAAACCAAGGAAGCCACCCTGAAATAAGTTGTTACCATTCTCATCTTTCCGGTTGATCCACCAGGTAAAGTTGATCAACAGTTTTTGAAAGATGCGTTTAAGAAACTGTACATCGCCTTTGCCTGTTCGTTTCTTTTCGATATTGTACACATACCAGGCTGCAGTAGCATGCACAGGCGGATTTACATCGCCAAAATTCCATTCGTAGGCCGGCAATTGTCCATCAGGTTTCATGTACCACTCACGCATAATGAGCAGCAGCTGATGTTTGGCAAACACCGGATCGATAGCTGCCATGGCTATACATTGAAACGCCAGATCCCATGCCGCATACCAGGGATACTCCCATTTATCGGGCATGGAAATAATATCGGCATTTTTCAAATGCGTCCAGTCACTGTTACGGCCAAATTTTTTCCCGTTGTTAGCTGGTGTTATTCCATCTGTTCCATTCAGCCATTGCTCCACATCAAACGCATAAAACTGTTTGCTCCACAACAAACCTGCATACGCCTGTCGTGAAATACGTTTCTGATCTTCTGTAAGTGAAGAAGGAATGATGGCATTGTAATATTCATCTGCTTCACGCTTGCGCTGATCAAACAGGTTTGTAAAGCCATCAAAAAAAGCATTGTCTACATATCCATCCACCAAACGACAGTAAATTGTTTTCGTTTCCTGTGCTTTCAAATGCAAATCATATACTGCAGCGCATTTTGTTCCGTTCTTTTTTTCACGCAGTTTTTTCTTATGCTTGTTGTTGATCACTGCTTCATGAAAAGCATCTTTTACAAAAACACTTTCATTTGCAGCACCATTGAACTTTTCTTTGTTGGTTTCGTTTTCCGTAAACCAAAGATCATCTGCGCCTGTAAAATAAAAATAGTAATCGCCTAAACGGTTGTACCATGCATGTACACAATTACTGTTTACATACTCCAGTACAGGTTTTATCTGTTTTTCATCTGTACTCCATTTATTCGAAAACCAAAGTGTGGGCAATACGGTAATATCAGCGGAACGGTGGTAACGGTTGGTAATATCGATCTTAATGAACACATCGTTACTGTGTTGTTTTGCGTAAGTAACCTTTACATCGAAGTAATGATTGCTTTTAAACGCTGAGGTATCAAGTATTTCATATTCCGGTTCGTGGCGGTTACGGTTTTTATTTTCATCGTACAACTTTTTGTAGGGAAATAAACTCTGCGGATACTTATACAAATACTCCATGTAGTAATGCGATGGAAGATTATCGAGATAGTAATACAACTCTTTTACATCTTCACCATGATTACCACTGTAGTTGCCCAAACCAAATAACCGTTCTTTTAAGATGGGATCTTTGCCATTCCACAAAGCCACACAAAAACAGAGGTTCTGAAAATAGTCGGAGATACCCGCCAAGCCATCTTCACCCCACATATACGAACGGAAATGCGAATGTTCGAAAGGGAAATAACCCCAGGCATCGCCATGTTCACCATAATCTTCACGCACTGTTCCCCACTGGCGTTCGCTGAGGTAAGGACCCCAGCGTTCTAGTGGAACAGTTTTATTTGCATTATCTAAAAGTCGTTGTTGTTCTGCTGTCATACTTTTTTATTTAACCGATGCTTTCAGGCTGTACATAAATTGCCAAAGCAGCAATATATTTTATTCTGCAGTTTAATAAATGTAAAAACTGCATTGCAAACGTTTCCTGTTGCAATTTTTAAATATGGAAGCAATTAAAAGGCTGTTCGAAGAATTACCGGAGTTACTTAAAGTTACAGGTATTTTTTGTGGAGTTGGTAAAGCACTTTCGTTGCTTCGGGCGTCATTCCACGGGTGGTATCCATCATAAAATGACGTTTAAAGCCAACAATGGCCGCTGAAGAATCTTTAATATCGTAACCTACCAAACGGATAGCAGTGAGGTAATCGAAGTTTTGCGGCACCTGTACATTGGCCGTATCATTCCACCACAAACCAAACCCTTTTTCGCTCAGCGTTTTCCAGGGAAAGCGCCAGTTGGGATCATTCTTACGTGTCGGTGCAATATCGCCATGACCAATAAAGTTAGCAGCAGGAATATTGAATGACTTCTTCAAACGATCCAGCAACAAGGTTAAACTGTTGATCTGGCGTTCATCAAAATATTCAAATCCGTTATTGTCTAATTCAATGCCAATGCTGTTTGAATTGATGTCAGTTGAATTCCCCCATCTGCTTACACCTGCATGATGGGCACGCAAATAATCATTGAGCATATGAAACACGGTACCATCTCTACAGATCACATAATGTGCGCTCACCTGTGTACGTGGCAACGTAAATGTTTTTAATGTTTGCTCGCAACTGTTTTGCGCTGTATGATGAATAATGACAAAGTTAGGCCTGCGCATAGAGAGATTAGTCGTTCCCACAAAATAAGGCGCATTGTTTACCGAATCCTGCAGCGGGTATTGCTGCAACAATTTCGCAAATGACTTGCTTTGCTTCTTGTACGATTTATTTGTAGCCTTATAAGGATTGTTTGAACAGCTTCCGCCTAGCAACAGCAACACAGGCAGTAGCGAATACAGTTTTCTCATAGCGGCAATTTAACCCATTTCAGTCAAACGCTGTTTTTCTGCTTACGGTCATTTGCACATCTGCCTTTCATCATAGTTTTTTTGTATTGCTGTTTCTACCTTGTTTGAACAATTTTACTCACTCTCTAAATATATGAACAATGAAAAAGTATTGTTTCTTATTCATGATGTTCATTGCTCTCAACGCAAACGCACAAAGCTGGACAAAAGATTATGATTATGTAGATGAGTTTTCTTCCGGACTGGCGAAAGTTACAAAAGGAAGCAAGTATGGCTATGTAAACAAGCAAGGGGTGCTGGTTGTACCACTTATTTATGATGAGGCAATGACTTTACGTGAAGGCAAAGCTACCGTTCAAAAGGGTGGCAAATGGGGCTATATTGATTCTACAGGAAAAGAAGTGGAAGAATTTAAATACGAAGATGCCGGTTGCTTTCGTGACAGTTTAGCTGTTGTCCGGCTGCATGGCAAATATGGTTTTGTGGATCACAATTTCAAAGTTGTTATTCCTTTTAATTTCGAATCGGCCCGTGGATTTTCTGAAGGTCTTGCACCTGTATCGAACAATAAAGGTTTGTGGGGCTATATCAACAGAAAAGGAAACCTGGTTTTTGAATACCAATACAACTTTGCCGATTTTTTTGTTGACGGACAGGCAAGAGTTATGAAGAATGGAAATTTAATTATGATCGATAAAAAAGGTAAAGAAGTAAAAGAGAATGAACAATGATGTTTTAATAAAAAAAGAAAGGCGCTCAGTTGAGCGCCTTTCTTTTTTATTACATGTTTCTGCGGTACTGCCCGCCTACTTCGTACAAGGCATGTGTTATTTGCCCGAGTGAACAATATTTTACTGTTTCCATCAGCTGCTCAAAAATATTACCGTTGCTTACAGCTACTTCTTTCAGCTTTTTTAACTCTGCTGCGCTACGTTCTTCATTGCGTTTCCAGAATGCCCGCAGGTTGCTGATCTGTTGTTCTTTTTCTTCAGTAGTACTACGTATTACTTCGCCGGGAATGGTTGTTGGACTTCCATTCTTGTTGAGGAATGTATTCACACCAACAATCGGTAACTCACCGGTATGTTTCTGATGTTCGTAATACAAACTCTCTTCCTGGATTTTATTACGTTGATACATGCGCTCCATAGAACCTAACACACCACCACGTTCAGTAATGCGGTTAAATTCATTCATCACTGCATCTTCAACCAAATCAGTCAACTCTTCAGTTAAGAATGCACCCTGATTTGGGTTTTCATTCTTTGCTGTACCAAGTTCACGGTTAATGATCAATTGAATGGCCATTGCCCTGCGGACACTTTCTTCTGTTGGTGTGGTAATGGCTTCATCGTACGCATTTGTGTGTAATGAATTACAGTTATCGTAAATCGCATACAACGCCTGCAATGTGGTACGTATATCGTTGAAGTCAATTTCCTGTGCATGCAAACTTCTGCCACTTGTTTGAATATGATACTTCAACATCTGGCTGCGTTTGTTGGCTTTGTATTTATACTTCATGGCCTTTGCCCAGATCTTTCTTGCCACACGACCGATGACGCTGTACTCCGGATCCATGCCGTTGCTGAAAAAGAACGAAAGGTTCGGTGCAAAATCATCGATGTTCATTCCTCTACTCAAATAGTATTCAACATATGTAAAACCATTTGCCAGAGTGAAAGCTAATTGTGTGATTGGATTTGCTCCTGCTTCTGCAATATGATATCCACTGATGCTGACGCTGTAAAAATTGCGAACGTTCTGTTCAATAAAATATTCCTGTACATCACCCATCAACTTCAAGGCAAATTCTGTTGAGAAGATGCAGGTGTTTTGCGCCTGATCTTCTTTTAATATATCGGCCTGCACCGTTCCTCTTACTTGCTGCAATGCAGTTTGACGGCATTGTTCATATACATCTGCCGGTAATACTTCATCACCACTTAAACCGAGTAAACGTAACCCAAGTCCGTTGTTGCCTGCAGGTAATTCATTTGGTGAAGATGTATTATTGTATATTGGTTTTGCACCCTTCCCAAATTTCTTTTCGAACGCAGCTTCAACTAAATGCTGTTGACCATTCATCTCTATCCATTTTTCACATTGCTGATCGATGGCGGTGTTCATGAAGAACGCCAGCAACATCGGAGCCGGACCGTTGATGGTCATACTCACCGATGTTTTTGGATCACACAAATCAAAACCACTGTAGAGTTTTTTTGCATCATCCACCGTTGCAATGCTTACACCGCTGTTACCAACCTTGCCATAAATATCCGGACGATGAGCAGGATCTTCACCATACAGCGTTACGCTGTCGAATGCAGTTGATAAACGCTTGGCCGGTTGATCGAGTGATACAT
>NZ_CAMLGT010000132.1 GCF_946479605.1 uncultured Lacibacter sp. | reverse complement strand
AGATTCTTATCATTCAAGAGAGCGCATTCTTGGTTTCTTTGGAACGTCTACATATCAATACAAATCGAAGTATCTTTTAACTGCTACTGTAAGAGCTGATGCCTATTCTAAACTCATCAACAATCGTTGGGGTACCTTCCCCGGTGTGTCTGTGGGTTGGAATTTACACAAAGAAAATTTCTTTGATGTGAAATGGATCAATGCACTGAAACTTCGTGCAAGCTATGGACAGAATGGTAACGTAAGTGGCATAAGTGCTTATGGGTTACAAGGTGGTTACAGTGTAAATCGATACAACACATCAACAGGGTATCTGTTCTCAACTCCACCATTCCCTGATCTGTTGTGGGAACGTTCATCAACATACGAAGTGGGTGCAGAAGGAAACCTGTTGGGTAAAATTGATTTCAGTCTTGCTTATTACAAGCGCATTACATCAAATAAAATTTCAAGCTTCAACTTGCCGGCAACTTCTGGTATTACCAGTTTAACAACCAACAACGGCAGTATGCAGAACCAGGGTGTAGAAGTTGATTTGAATTATTCGATTGTTCGTAAAAAAGATTTCCAGGTGGATGTAGCTGCAAACTTTGCGTATAATGCTAACAAAGTATTAAAGCTGCCAAACAATGGATTGGAAAATAACAGGCAAGGTGGTTTCCAGGTGTGGGATCCATCACAAAAGAAAATGATTTGGGTTGCCGGCATACAGGAAGGACAAGACCCCAATGTTGCTTATGCTTATGTGGCCGATGGCTTGTATCGCACACAAGCAGAGTTAGACGCTCATGGTAACCGAGTTGATTTGAATGGCGCTAAAATTTTGCTGGGCACTGGAAAATATGCAGCGCTTACAACTGCACAACGTGCAAATTATTTTCCCATTGCATTAGGTGATGTAAGATGGAAAGATGTTGATAATAACGATACCATTGATTTTCGTGATCGTGTTTACATGGGTCGAACTGTTCCACGTTTTACCGGCGGTTTCTCAGCTTCTGCACGTTGGAAAGGTTTATCCGTAAGTGCACGTTTCGATTATGCGTTGGGTTTTGTTGCTTACGATGGTCCACGTGCATGGTTCATGGGTAACGCACAAGGAACATTCAACACCATTAAAGATGTGTACGATACATGGACACCGACAAATGTGAATGCAAAATTCCCTACTTACTACTGGGCCGATCAGTTGTTTAAGAACAACGTCTTGCGTGAGTCAAGCATGTTCTATAAAAAAGGCGACTACCTCGCATTGCGTGAGATTAATATCAATTATGCCTTACCTGCAAAGTGGGCGGGTGCAATTAAAAGCCAGGCAATTAATTTTTCTGTTACCATGCAGAATGTTGCTTACTTAAGTAAAGCCACATTGTATTCGCCTGAATCAGGAAGTATTGCCAACTCTGCCGCAGGATTTGGTGGTTATCCGCTTCCACGCATTATCATTTTTGGTGCACAGGTAACATTTTAATTCATTTCAATAGTTATAAAGATGAAAAAGATATTCAATGGTTTGTTTCTGCTGGCAATGATCGTTTCGATGAATGCCTGCAAAAAATTAGAACTGGCGCCTGAAGATTATTATGCCAGTGGAAACTTCTGGAAAACCGCTGCACAAGTTGATGGTGCAATGGTTGGTTTGCATAATCAACTGAGAGGGTTTCAGTTTACGTTTTTCAATTTAGCTGAACTGCGTGGCGGTGTGTTTAAAGATGCAACCGGTGCAACAGGTACATCATCACTTAACTCTGCAGCAATTATACGCCAGGATCTTCGTGAATCTGCTCCCGGCATTTCAAGCTGGGCAGGATTGTATGGCCCTATCTTCCAGGTTAACCTGTTTATCTATAATGTAGAGAAAGCAGATTTTTTACCGGAGGCTGATAAGAAATATTATTTGGGACAGGCATACGGTCTTCGTGCTTATTATTACTTTCATTTGTATCGTACCTATGGTCGATTGCCATTGGCTACAGAACCAAAAGTGTTGACCAATACTCCAACTTCGGCAGAGCAGGCATACCTGCCACGCACAAAAACAGAAAAGGAAACATTGGATTTTATTAAATCAGATGTTGAAAAATCTGTAACCAACTTCAACGCAAATTATACAAACAAATTCAGCAAAGGCATGTGGAGTTTATTAGCAACACAAATGTTGAAAGCGGAAGTTTATTTGTGGAGTGCGAAAGTAAAGATTGACGGTGCTGCACCAACAACCACAACTGCTGATCTTGCAACTGCACGTACAGCCGTTGAAGATGTGATTGCACGCACTGCCAAGCTAAACAGTTTTGCGGATGTATTTAAATATGCAAACAAAGGAAATAACGAAGTGATTTTTGCATTGCGTTTCCAGGTAGGTGAAGCTACTAATAACTTCAGCCAGTTTATTTATGCGCAAACTGATCCTATGAGTAGTTTTGTAACAGTAGGTGGTGCGCCATTAACTTCTGATCAGCCTGGTGCATCTGCTGCCGATCCCTTGAAAGTTGCAGGTGGTGG
Organism: uncultured Lacibacter sp.; assembly: GCF_946479605.1. The sequence continues at coordinate 7,671 of NZ_CAMLGT010000132.1, read as the reverse complement.
TACAATCATCCGTTACGAATACAAATATTCATTGTTTGAAAAATACGATACCGCAACTGATCTGCGTGCAAGAGCAACCTTCTTTGATTTCTATCGCACACCAACATCAACAGCAACCAACAAATTTGTAAACCTGCGTAAATTCTTAGGCACAATGGATGGCACCAACAGAAGTTTTGCAGATGATGTGCCGGTATATCGCTGGGCGGAAGCGTTGTTGATTTTAGCTGAGATCAAAAACAAACAGGGACAGGATCCTTCTGCTGAGATCAATGCAGTTCGTCAGCGTGCTTACGGCATTAATCCTTATCCTGTGTATGTAAACGCCAGTTTTGAAGCAAATGAAATTGCCATTTTTGAAGAAAGAGGAAAAGAGTTTGTAGCTGAAGGAAAACGCTGGTACGATCTGCGCCGTATGCAGGATGCAACAGGTGATCCGCTTGCGTTCCGTACAGATCTTCCGTTAATTGGCGTGTTGGATAAAGCAACTCAGGCATATAAACTGTTATGGCCTATCGACCGTACAACGTTGAACCAGGATCCAACAGTAGAACAAAATCCCGGCTATCCCGGAACATAAATCTGCAATCGTTTAGTTAGTAATAATCAGCAGTTAGTTTACCCGGGAGTAGTCTTACTCCCGGTTTTAAAAAATGTTATCTAATTTTTAGAACTTGTGAATATGAACAGAAAATATTTAGAAGGATTGATTGCCGCACCATTTACACCCATGCACAAAGATGGTTCGCTTAATGTTGCAATTATTCCTGCCTATTATGAAATGTTGAAAGCAAACGGCGTAAAAGGAGCGTTCATTTGCGGATCAACAGGCGAAGGCGTTTCTTTATCATTAATTGAAAAGAAAGCCGTGGCAGAAGCATGGGCTGCCGTAACGAAAAATGATGCAGATTTTATTGTGATGCCGTTACTTGGTGGAACTTGTTTAACCGATTGTAAAGAGCTTGCACTGCATGCACAGCAAATAGGATTGGATGCAATTTCTTTTACGGCTCCTTTTTATTTTAAACCAGCTTCAGTTGAAATGCTGGCAAAGGCCTGCAGTGAAGTAGCTTCAATGGTGCCCGATATGCCGTTTTACTATTATCATATTCCTGTGTTGACGGGCGTTGGTTTCCCTATGATTGAATTACTGAAAGCAGTAGATGAATTGATTCCGAACTTTGCAGGTATCAAATACACACATGAAGACTTTATGGATTTTCTTTCCTGTATGAACTTTAAAGATGGTAAGTATGATATGCTGTGGGGCAGAGACGAAAATATGTTACCTGCATTGGCATTAGGTACAAAAGCATCCGTTGGAAGCACGTTTAATTATGCTGCACCTTTGTACTACGATCTGATTGATGCATTTAATAATGGTGATTTGAAAACAGCGAATGCATTGCAGCAAAAGTCCATTGATATGATTACTTTACTGGGAAAGTACGGTGGTATTGCAACAGGCAAAGCTTATATGAAAGTACTTGGTATAGATTGTGGGGAGTTTCGATTACCTGTAAAAAATATGACGGCAACAGAATTTGAACTATTTAAAAAAGATACAGAACAGATCGGGTTTGCGCATTTTTCATCACGCTTACAACCTGCCGTGAATGTTTAAACGATAATGAACCGCTTGTACATATCACTTTTCTTCTTACTCATGTTTTTTACTGCAGCGATACATGCACAAAAAAAACAGGAGCTGAAACTGCAATGGACGATTGCAGCTGAGCTGCCTGTTGCCGGCAACGGGCAAACTTCATTAGGCTTTGCCGGGATGGTTGCTGGTGTACATAATAATAAATTACTTATTGCCGGTGGCGCTAACTTTCCCGTGGCTATGCCCTGGAATGGGGGTAAGAAAAAATACTACGATGATGTGTATGTGTACATAAAAAAGGGAAACCGTTTTGTATTGCAGCAAAAAAGCAAATTATCCTTTTCTATTGCGTATGCTGCAAGCTGCACCACTGCAAAAGGAATTGTGTTTGCCGGTGGTGAAAATGAAAACGGTCCCAGTAGAAAAGTTTACCTGCTTACAATTGAGAATGCAACCGTTTCAACAACAGCATTACCCGATCTTCCTTATGCAATTACTAATGCATCAATTACAGTAAAAGAAGAAAAAATTTATTTGGCTGGGGGTGAAACGGTAACTGAAGCAAGTAGTCAGTTTTTAGTACTCGATCTCAATAACACAGCAGCAGACTGGAAGCAATTGCCACAACTTCCTCAACCTGTATCGCATGCAGTGTTGCTGGAAAAAGAAAGTACGTTGTTTCTTGTTGGCGGACGAAAGAAAACCAGCAGTGGCATCAGCGATCTGTACAGCTCCGTTTTTGAATTTAATATCCAAACAAACCAGTGGACAGAAAAACAACCCCTGCCTTACGCTTTAAGTGCGGGTACTGGCGCTGTTTATCAAAATAAATTACTGTTGTTTGCTGGCGATAAAGGCACAACCTTTCATCGCACAGAACAATTAATTGCGGCTATCAACAACAGCAAAGACGAAAACGAGAAACAACGTTTAACAGAAGAAAAAGCAAAGCTGCAAACAGTACATCCTGGTTTCAGCAAAGAAATACTTTCATACAATATTGTCACTAACCGTTGGGATGTTGTTGGTGAACTGCCTTATGCAACTCCCGTAACCACAACGGCAGTTCAATGGAAGGATTGTTTTATTCTGCCTAGTGGTGAAATAAAAGCAGGTGTAAGATCGCCACATATACTTGTTGCAAAAATTAAGAAGTAAAATCCATGATGAGTATTACAAACAATCAGCATACTTCAAAGTCCCCATTAAGGGGCGGAGGGGTTTATCCGTGGATTGTTGTTGGTTTACTTTGGGTAGTGGCTCTGCTAAATTATATGGACAGGCAAATGCTCAGCACAATGAAGCCATCAATGATGCTGGATATTGCGGAACTGCAAACGGCTACCAACTTCGGGCGTTTGATGGCAATTTTTTTATGGATCTATGGCTTTATGAGTCCCGTTGCCGGTATGATCGCTGATCGCATCAACCGTAAATGGTTGATTGTTGTAAGCCTGTTTGTTTGGAGTGCCGTAACATTAGCCATGGGCTATGCACAAAATTTTACACAACTTTATTGGCTTCGTGCAGCGATGGGCGTTAGTGAGGCTCTTTATATTCCTGCAGGCCTTGCACTTATTGCCGATTATCACAGTGATAAAACAAGATCACTCGCTATTGGTATTCATATGACGGGCTTGTACATGGGCCAGGCATTGGGTGGATTTGGTGCAACCATTGCATCAGCATTCTCATGGACAACAGCGTTTCATACGTTTGGATTGATCGGTATCTTGTATGCAATTGTATTGATGATTTTTCTAAGAGAGAAAAAGTCAATTAGAGTTGAACGAAGCGAAACAAAAAAGCCATCAGTTACAAAAGGATTGGCCTTACTCTTCAGTAATATTTCTTTCTGGATCATTTTATTATATTTCGCTGTTCCAAGTTTACCCGGTTGGGGAGTAAAGAACTGGCTGCCTACTTTGTTTGCAGATAGTTTACAGATCGATATGTCGAAAGCAGGGCCACTGTCAACTATTACCATTGCAGCGTCATCTTTTATTGGTGTCATCGTTGGCGGCATTTTATCTGATCGTTGGGTACAAAGTAATATCCGTGGACGGATTTACACAAGTGCTATTGGTTTGTCATTGACCATTCCTGCTTTGTTGTTTATTGGTTTTGGTCATTCGCTGTTCAGTGTTATTGGTGCAGCATTTTGTTTTGGTTTTGGCTTTGGTATGTTTGATGCGAACAATATGCCCATCCTTTGTCAGTTTGTTTCATCAAAGTACAGGGCAACAGCTTATGGTTTGATGAATATGGTGGGCGTGTTTGCAGGTGCATTCATTACCGATTTACTGGGTAAATCAACAGATGCAGGAAACCTTGGGAAAAGTTTTGCCATGTTGAGCGGCATTGTGCTGGTTGCATTGATTGTGCAGCTGCTGTTCCTCAGACCAAAATCTGCAAGCATAGAATAATCAGTTAAACGATTGATATGAACAAAAGAAGATTTTATTTTTTCGTTGTGTTATTAGTAATGGCAATGCCAGCTGTATTTGCGCAAAGCAAAACGACAGTAAAAATTACAGCTATCTCACCGGTAGTGCCAGCTGTAAAAAGAGTTGATCAGAATTTGCTGATTCAGATTCGTGTTTATGTGCCTGCAGGAAAAACGGTGACGTACAAACAACTGCAGTTAAGTTTTGATAAAGTTGCTGTTGCTTCAATTGCTAAGCTGGAGCTTTACAATGCAAACACAGAAACAGTATTGAATAAATCGGCAGTATTGCTTACATCAACAGAAACTATTTCAACTACAACGCTGTTGCCAGTTGATCTGGCGGTAAAGCCGGGTATTGTTAACCTGCTTGTTTCTGTAAAGTTGAAGGACAATGCAAAGGTGGGCACTAAGTTTTTTGCCAAAGCAACACAGTTAGTCACTGCAAAGAATGAAAAGCATCTTGTTGTTGAAAAAGCAAGCTCAGCTACTGTAAAAACTTCTAACATACATCGTATTGCAGATGCGGTTCGTTTGGCAGGTGAAGATAATGTTCACTCCTATCGTATACCCGGTATGATCACCACTGATAAGGGCACTTTAATTACCGTTTATGATATTCGGTACAAACACAGCGGAGATTTACCGGCGAATATTGATGTGGGTATGAGCCGCAGTACCGATGGAGGGCAAACATGGGAGCCAATGAAAATTATTATGGACATGGGTGAGCCTCATGAAAATAATGGTATTGGCGATCCTGCAATTCTCTTCGATCCTGTTACAAAAAAATTATGGGTGGCTGCATTGTGGAGCAAAGGTAATCGTTCCATTGCCGGTTCAAAGCCGGGTTTATCTCCTGATACTACCGGACAGTTTGTTTTAGTGAGCAGCGATGATGACGGTGTTACCTGGAGCAAACCTTACAGCATTACTGAACAGATAAAAAATCCTGCTTGGCATTTATATTTTAATGGTCCAGGTAATGGAATTGCCATGCAAAATGGAACGCTTGTTTTTCCATCGCAATACTGGGATGAAACAACAAAACCTTCATCCGTTGGCATTCCACATTCATCCATCATCTACAGCAACGATCATGGTAAAACTTGGAAGAGTGGCGTGGGTGCAAAAAGTAATACTACTGAAGCGCAGGTTGTAGAAACAACTCCGGGTACATTAATGTTGAATATGCGTGATAACCGTGGACGTTACAGAAGTGTTGCCACAACAACAGATATGGGACAAACATGGACAGAGCATGCCACATCATACGAAGCTTTGCCTGATCCTGTTTGCCAGGCAAGTATTATTAAGGCAAGAGTGAATGTGAAAGGACAGATGAAAGATGTGTTGTTCTTCAGCAATGTAAATTCTGATCGTGCAAGGATCAACACAACAGTAAAAGCAAGTCTTGATATGGGTGAAACATGGTTACCAGCAAATGAATTGCTGATCGATGCAAGAGGAAGCTGGGGCTATTCCGTGCTTTCGAAAATTAATGATCATACCCTTGGCTTGTTTTACGAAGGAACAGGTGCCATGTATTTTATTTCTATTCCTGTAAGCGATATCATTAAATAAATAGTTCGATGGCTTATTCAAAAAATGAATTGATTGCTCTGCAACAGTTTTACAGTAACCAGTTGTTGAACGATACTGTTCCGTTTTGGTTTCCCCGTTCGTTCGATACAGAACATGGGGGTTTTTTATTGATGCGTGATTCAGATGGTTCACTCATTGACGATGACAAGGCGGTGTGGATACAGGGCAGAGCTACATGGCTTCTATCAACCCTGTACAATACAGTTGAACAAAAACAAGAGTGGTTGGATGGTGCAAAACTTGGCTATGAGTTTTTAAACAATCATTGTTTTGATTCCGATGGACAAATGTTCTTTCATGTAACACGTGATGGGCAGCCGATACGTAAACGCCGTTACTTCTTTTCCGAAACATTTTATGTAATTGCTGCTGCAGCTTATGCCAAAGCAAGTGGCAGTGCAGAAGCGGCGGCCAATGCAAGAAGAGTATTTGGTGAGTGTATTGCATACGCAAGCGGAGAAAAAAAACTGTTGCCAAAATTTACCGGCACAAGACCCACACGTGGTATTGGTGTACCCATGATCATGACCAATACAGCGCAACAATTAAGAGAATTGATTGGCGATGAGCGTTGCGATGAATGGATCAGCAAATGGATCAGTGAGATTGAAACCTATTTTGTAAAGGATGATATCCAGTGTGTGATGGAACAAGTGGCGCCCGATGGCAGCATCATCGATCATATTGATGGACGTACACTCAATCCTGGTCATGCCATTGAAGGAGCATGGTTTATTTTACACGAAGCAAAACATCGCAACAACGATCCGCACCTGATTGCACTCGGTTGTAAAATGCTCGACTATATGTGGGAGCGAGGATGGGATAAAGAACACGGCGGTATTTTGTATTTCCGTGATGTGTACAACAAACCGGTACAGGAATACTGGCAGGATATGAAATTCTGGTGGCCACACAACGAAGTGATCATTGCAACCTTGCTGGCCTATACAATTACAGGCAATGAGAAATATGCGCATTGGCATAAGTTGGTGCATGATTATGCATACAGTCATTTTCACGATAAAGAAAACGGAGAATGGTTTGGTTACCTGCATCGTGATGGCAGCGTTGCGCAAACAGCCAAAGGAAATTTATTTAAAGGTCCGTTTCATTTGCCCAGGCAGGAATGGTATTGCATGCAATTATTAAATGAGCATCTTTCATCTTTAACGAATATTGCGCATACGGTTGAGCAGTAAACAAGCAGGTTTAATCGATAGTTTTATCACAGCAATTTTTAATTGTTCGCATCAATGAAAAGATTGTCATTCAGTTTACTTTTTTTAATTCCCTATGTTGCCATCGGCCAGTTGTCGGTGGCAACAGTTTTTTCGAGCAATATGGTTTTGCAAAGAGAAAAACCAATTGCAGTATGGGGCAAAGCAATTCCCGGAAATACAATTCAAATAAAACTAGGCAAATACACTCGTTCTGTTGTTGCTGAAAAAGATTCTTCCTGGATTGTTTATTTGTCAAGGCAAAAAGCAAACACAGAGCCACAAACACTTCGCATCAGCAACAACGATACAGCAGTTACATTTTCAAATATTCTTATTGGTGATATATGGGTTTGCTCCGGGCAAAGTAATATGGAATGGACGATGAAAAAAGAAATGCATTGGAAGGAAGAAAAATTCAATGTGCTGCAACGGTTGATCCGCTTTATGAATCCGCCACCTGTTGGTCGTTATGTCTATGGCGTTCCTTATACCGATTCGCTCACACGTCGCCTGAACAAAGACAGTTTTTATTTATGGAACGGATGGCAGCATTGCGATTCAACAACAGTACAGACAATGAGTGCTGTTGCTTATTATTTTGCAAAAAGCATTGTGGCTAGTGAAAACATTCCCATCGGTCTTATTAATCTTTCCATTGGTGGTGCACCCATTGAAACCTTTATTCGTGTTGATGCAATGAGCAACAGCAAACAGTTTGCTCCTAAAGTAAACGGTAACTGGCTTACCAATGATGCATTGCCGAAATGGATGCGGCAGCGGGGCAGCGAAAA
>NZ_CAMLGT010000131.1 GCF_946479605.1 uncultured Lacibacter sp. | reverse complement strand
GCACAATACCGCTCCATAAAATCGGGCATATAGAAATTATAAAGCAATGCCCACATGATCACATACATGGTGGAGCCGATGAGTGCGATCAATAAACCAATTTTAAATGCTTTGCCAAAACTGATAACGCCTCCATTTTGTTTGTCACGGAAATTTTTTACCGCAACATAGATCAGGGAAAAAGCCAGCAACATACTCAGGTAACCAACTACCATTGAACCGGCACCATGATCAGCATTTGGGTTGTTATACAAATAGATCATGCTGAAAGCCATGAGCGTAGAAACAATCAACCCGGAGATAAGACCAAAAACAAGAACATTCTTTTTCATACAAGAGATTTTAGGCAGTAAAGATGGAGTTTTGGCAAAAGAAAGCTCTCATACTAAAGTATGAAACTGTTTGTACAACAGGAATTTAATACCAAAGGATGAGGTTTATACAATCAACCCCAGCTGCCTTGCTTTTTCCACCGCCTGTGTTCGGCGTTTTACATCCAGCTTCAAAAACAAATTGGAGGAATGTGTTTTAATCGTAGCCAATGAAAGAAATAAGCGTTCAGCAATTTCCTGGTTGCTCAAGCCTTCGGCCATCAGCTGCAGCACTTCTGTTTCACGGTTACTTAAACCGAGCTTCTGCCGCTGTGCTTCCATCTGTTGAAGATCTTCTTCTGTGGGTGTAGTTACATACACATTCTTCTCTACAACAATGGTTTCAATTTCTTTTTTGGGTTTCACCAGTTTTAAGGCCAGCCAAATGCCCAAACCGGTAAAGACAACAGCAATGCAGAAAATGTAAATCTCATAGGAATGACTCAGCAATACAAACCTGTACTGCAATACCTGCAATAAAATCAGAAGTGCTACCAACGAAGCAGCATAAAGAAATACCTGTTTATATCTTTGCAGGAAGCGGCGCATCTGTTGCGAATGTACTAATGAAAAAAAAGATGTTGAAAATGCTGATTCGGCAAGGAAAAAAGCAGCTTCTATACGGTGATAACCAAAGCCCGTAAAATGAATTTTCAGGTTTAAAAAGGAAAATAAAGACAAGCATAAATCAGTAGCCCTGTTACATCGCATTTACTTTCTGCTGGAGAGAAGTTGCATTCGCAGAGCCCAGTCTTTTCAACTCATCAACCATTTGCTGTGCTTTGGTACGGTTGCCTTCCTTGATGTAAATAAGACCAAGATAATAACGGGCATTGGCGTTTTGATTGTTGAGACTTAGTGCTTTGTTCAGCATTTCAACAGCAGTGGCATTGCTGCCGGTCATATAATAACTATAGCCTAATTCAACATAAGCGGCAGTATACGTATCTTCTGCTTCAATGGCTTTTTTGAGATAAGAAATTGCTTCACTGTATTTCCCCTGCGAGTTTAAACAATACGCATACCCAAAATTTGCTTTCCGTTCGGAAGGATTAATGTCTGTCAGCACTTTTTTATACCAGGTCATCGAAATGTTACAGTCCTTGATATTGTCTCTGTACACTTCGCCAATGCCATTGTACGGAATATGACTTTTCGGATCAATCTCAATGGCCAGTTTATACCATTTGATGGCATCGTCATTACGCTTCAGTCTTGAGCAGGCAAACCCCAACTCAAGTAATGTGTTTAAGTAATTGCTTTTGTATTGGTAAGCACTTGTTAACGCTGTTACCGCATCAGCATACTCTTTCAAAGCATTATAACAAAATCCTTTCCGGTACCAAAAAAGGTGATCGGTAATTTCCGCTGTCGTTTTTTCTTCCTGCCGTTCAAAGTAATCAAGAGCATCTTCAAACTCATCTTTGAAATAGTAACAGAAACCGATACGCTTGTATAAATTGCTGTAGTCGGGCTTTAACGCTGAACAACGCATATAAGCGGTTATGGCTGAATCGTAAGAACCGGAATTTTCAAATGCATAACCCAACTCAAAAAATAATTTGGGAATTGTTGACCATTCGTTTCTCGCCTGTCGCAAATTGTAAATGGCTTTGCTGTATTCTTTTGTATCGTTATAGCACCATCCCAATTCATACCTGGCAGCAGCATAATTATCCCGAAGCTGTGTGGCTTTTAAAAAGGCGGCGATTGCTTCAGCTATCTTTTTATCTTTTTTCAGTTGCAATCCCTGTTCGTAATATTCAACGGCGGTTGACTGTGCAGTTGCTGCTAAAGTGGTGGCTACGCAAAGGATGAATACGGAAAATATCTTTTTCATTACAAATGGTTTGATGGTATGTTTTGGGATAGAAAGGTACTACAAAACGAAGAGGACAACTGCCTGGAATAGTTTAAAAATTATATCCCTTTTTTAATGCCAAGCGGCTCCAGCACTTCCGGCTTCTGTTTTCCATCGAACGAAATTGCCATTACTGCATCTGCTGCAATAATATGATTGTGCTGTATAAACTCCTGCCAGTTGAATGTTACAGGCAACATTGCAAAACGCAGTTTATGGTGGTTGAGTTTGTGTTGTTCAATGAGTTGTTGTTTGATGGATGCATCGAGTTCGGGCAGCAACAGCGACACCGGTTTTATTTTATGTTGCAAATAGTAATCAATGCTGATCAGTTGTTGCAACACTGCATCTTCAGGATATGCTTCTTTTGCATAAGCAAACAGGATCGTGTACACATCTTTCAGATCGTGTTTGTGCAAATCGGAATGTTGGGTAAAGTAAGTACCTAAGCCTTGAAAGAAATCAAACACACTGTAATAAGCCGTTACATATTTGAGTGTATGGATGGCTCTTGGCTTATTCCAATATATTTCTAATGCTTCTTCGGCCAGTACAACCTGTTCCAGTTCGGCCTTGCTCATGTATTTGCTTTCGATGATCTGGTAAGGTGCAACAGGATCGTAGATATAACCATGTGCGGCAGCTGTTTTGCGTACCGGTGTTCCTCTTAAGAATTTGAGGAAGCCCAATTGTAATTCGGGTGCAAATAGTTTGAACACTTCTTCAAAGCTGTATTTGATGTCTTCAAAATAATCGAGCGGCAAACCAACGATGAGATCGAGATGGAGATCCACCACATCCTGCACTTGTTTAATGATGCCTTTTGTTTTTTCGAAATTCTGTTTTCGGCTTACTTCCAGGTTGGCTTTTTGATTCACTGTTTGAATACCAATTTCAAAACGGAACAAACCTTTGGGCACTTTCTCGTTAATGAACTTAATGATATCGGGATGCAGAATATCGGCAGTGATCTCAAACTGAAATACATTGCCTGGTTTATGGTTATCAAGAATAAACTGAAACACATCCAGTGTAAAATCACGCTTCATGTTAAACGTACGGTCGAGGAATTTGATCACACGGCCATGCGTCATTAAATAAAGCAGGTTGCTTTTAATATCGGCCATTGGCAGGTAACGCACATTGTTATCGAGACTCGCCAAACAGAAACCACATTTGTACGGGCAACCACGACTTGTTTCAATATAACAAACCTTGTTGTACAGGTCTTCAACCGCATCGTTGATGTAGGGGTTTACGCCAATGAAATTGCTTACATCATAGGTCACGCCTTTTTCTTCGTATCGAACTTCTCCATCTACTTTATATACAAGATTCGGAACGGCTTCAACGTTTGGGTAGTGGGTTAAAAATTCATGAAACGGAATTTCACCTTCACCGGTAATAATGTAATCGATACAATCCCTGGAAATGAATTCCTCCCACTCATAACTCACTTCCGGTCCGCCTAATAAAATTTTGCAGTTAGGGTTAATGGCTTTGATGCGTTCCGCCACCTTCAGCGTTTGCGTAATATTCCAGATATAACAACTGAACGCCACTACGTCGTTATCCGCACATTCCTTAGCGATCTCATCTACATTCATGCGTATCGTAAATTCCTTCCACGACAAACCTTCGTGGTGCTTATTCAATTCATACAAAATACGGATCGCCAGGTTAAGGTGAATATATTTTGCATTAAGGGTGGTGAGTAACAAACGCATTGGGCAAAAATAGTTCATCTGGGGCAAGGGCGCAATCCGACCTGTAAGGTTTGTGAGGTTAAGGAAGGTTTCTGATAGGCAGGATCCTGCATTTTAAAGCTTAACCTGACAGGTCAAACAATTCCTCCGTCTATTTTTCTACATTCGGCATCAACTTCACTTTTGAATTAATCGATGATACGCTCATTTTATCTTATTGTTTTCGCTTTGTTTTTTAAAAATGTAGCCGCTCAATCCAGCTATAATAAAGAGTTAAAGATAAAACTCGATTCGATGCTTATTGCCGATCAGAAATACCGAACGATAATAGGGTTGGCATATGCTGGAAAAGAGGATTCTCTTGCTGCAGATTTAAATGTTCCAAAAGTGGAGTTGCTTTCTTATCTGTGGACAAAGCAATCCTTCCTTGATTCTGTTAATATGAGTAAGCTGACAATTATCTTATGCAAGCATGGCTATCCAGGTAAATCATTAGTAGGGGATAAAACAAATGAAGTTGCCTTTTACATTCTTCAGCATTCTGATCAAATAGAAAAATATCTTTCTCTTGTAAAAGAAGCTGCAGAAAAAATGGAATTGCCATTTTATTTATTTGCAATGATGCTAGACAGGCATCTGATGCAAACTGAAAAGGAACAGGAGTACGGCACGCAAATAACAGGGTTTGATGTTGTTGATCCCGTTACGAAAAAGACGAATCGAGTCTGGGTCATTTGGCCTGTGAGAGATGCGAACAATGTGAATGAACGAAGAATAAAAGCAGGATTTACTTATTCAATTGAGGAGTATGCAAAATCAAAAGGGTTTATCTACAAATCTTTAACTCTTGATGAATTAAGGAATATGCAATAATAGAAGATATCGGCCTATCCCACTCCCAGTAAAAGACAACAAGCTGGAAAAAATCACAAAAAAAATTTGCGTAAGTAAATACTTACGTTTACTTTCGTGTAAGTAAACGCTTACATATATGGCATACGAAGCAAGAAGAGATGTGTTCCAGGCAATTGCCGACCCCACCCGCAGGGAAATCATTGGACTGGTGGTGAAAGAACCACAGAATTTGAATGCACTGGCGGGCAATTTTAATATGAGCCGGCCGGCCATTTCGCAGCATGTGAAAATATTAACGGAGTGCGGCCTTATTATCATCAAACAAAAAGGCCGGGAACGTTACTGCGAAGCAAAGCTTGATCAGTTGAATGAAGTATCAGCATGGATCGAACAGTACAAACAATTCTGGGAACAGAAACTGGATGCACTGGAAAACTATCTCGAAAAAATTCAGCAACAACCAAAAACAAAAAAGAATGCCGGCAGGAAATAACAAAGAAGGACGCTTCATCCGCTTAACAAAACTGCTTCATGCACCTGTTGAAAAAGTATGGGAAGTATGGAGTAACCCCGGACATATTAAACATTGGTGGGGACCCAATGGTTTTACCAATACCATTACCAAATTGGATCTGCAACCCGGCGGTGAATGGTTATTGATAATGCATGGACCTGATGGTACAGATTATGATAACAGAAGTGTGTTTATGGAAGTGATAATAAACCAGAAGATCGTATACGAACACCTCAGTGGTCATCATTTTATTGCAACGATTGAGTTTGAAGAACAAGGGAACAACACAATGATGCATTGGGAAATGTTATTTCCAACAAGGGAAGAATATCATCAATTCGTTCACGAATACAAAGTAGGTGAAAGCCTGCAACAGAATATTGAACGCTTGGCACAATACATTGAACGCTCAAATTAATCATACTTAAAAACGAAAAACATGTCTGTAACAAATAATACAGCCGATCGGGAGATCCGCTTAACAAGAATACTCAATGCACCCGTTGAACTTGTGTGGGAAGTTTGGACAAAGCCCGAACATATAACAAACTGGTGGGGTCCAAACGGCTTTACCAACACTATTATCAGGATGGATGTGCAACCCGAAGGTGAATTTAAGCTGGTGATGCATGGGCCTGATGGAAAGGATTACAAAAATGAAAGCGTGTTTAAAGAAGTGGTGAAATATAAAAAGCTGAAGTATGAACATGCCAGCACTCCAAAATTTGTTGCCACAATTGAATTTGAAGCACAAGGAAAAAAGACGGCCATTAACTGGCACATGTTATTTGAAAGTAAAGAAGAGTTCATACAAGTGGTGAAAACATTTAAAGCAGATGAAGGGTTGAAACAAAATGTAGATAAACTGGAAGTATATCTCAACCAACAACTACAGGTAATGCACAAACAATCATAACCATTAAACACATCATCATGCAAACAACAAACGACATTGTTCTTGAAAAAATTTACAAAGCACCTCTTGCATTGGTATGGGCTGCTATTACCGACGAGCAGCACATGCGCAACTGGTATTTCGATTTTAAAGGGCAGTTTCAATTAAATGTTGGTCAAATGTTCAATTGGTATGCCGGTGATCTGAAAGACAAACAATGGCTGCACCGGGGCGAAATGCTGGAGATCGTCCCTCATAAAAAATTAGTGCACACATGGACTTACCCCGGTTACAGCGGTAAAGCCATTGCCTATTGGGAGTTAAGTGAAGTGGATGCCAACACAACAAAACTCAACTTCCGTTTTGAATTTGCTGAACCGTTTGATGCAAGCCAACCTTCGCTGGTGCGTGGCAATTTTGTAAACGGCTGGAACGAACTTATCCTCAACAGTCTTGAACAATATCTCAACAAACAATAAACTTCATCATCATGTCAACAGTGAAAGAACAGTTTTCAATAACAAGATCATTCAACGCACCAAAGCAATTAGTGTTTAATGCATTCAGCAATGCAGAAGCACTCGCTCAATGGTGGGGACCGGCAAACATGGCTATTGATGTATTGAAACTTGATTTTCGTCCGCACGGAACTTTCCACTACAGCATGCAAATGGGCGATACTGTACGTTATGGCGTGTTTCATTATGTAGCTATTGAAGAACCCAACAAAATTCAATGGATCAATTCATTTGCTGATGAAAACGGTGAAATTATACAGGCGCCTTTTCCGGGTTTGGTGTTTCCGAAAGAAGTGATGAATATTTTAACACTCAAGGAAGAGAACGGAATCACCACATTACATTTAACCGGCTATCCCATCAATGCAAATGAAGAAGAGGAGAATACCTACTATTCAATGTTTGCAAGTATGAATGCTGGCTTCACCGGCACACTCAATCAGCTGGAAGAATATTTGAATAAAGTGAAGTAAGAGATAGTCTCTGCGTTCTCTGTTTCTTAGCGTGAATAAAAATCTCACGCACAGGATTGGAGGACGCAGAGGTTGTTCTCTTCTACCCAGCATTAATCTCCCACACTCCGGTAACTTTGCAATACGCTTTACCGGAAACATGCAACTCCTCAGCAATATTCACAACTGTACTGTTTGCAGCAGGTATTTACCCTTAGGTGCAAAACCTGTTCTCCGGTTTTCTGCAAAAAGCAGGATCATTATTATCGGGCAGGCGCCGGGTATAAAAGCACATAACAGCGGTGTTCCATGGAACGATGCAAGCGGTGAACGTTTACGCAGCTGGTTGGGTGTTGATGCTTCAACGTTTTACGATGCCGATAAGTTTGCATTGATACCGATGGGTTTTTGTTATCCGGGAAAAGGAAAAAGTGGCGATAACCCGCCACGGCCCGAATGTGCACCCCTGTGGCATCCGCAATTATTTGCAAAAGCAAAATCCGCTCAACTGAAAATACTCATCGGTAATTATGCACAGGCATATTATCTCGGCAACAAACAAAAATCAACGCTTACTGAAACAGTAAAAGCATTTGCTGAATATTTACCAGATACATTTGTGTTACCTCATCCATCGCCACGAAATAATATCTGGTTAAAGAAAAACAGCTGGTTTGAAAAAGAACTGTTGCCTGTGCTGAAAGAAAAAGTAAAGGATGAGGTTATGAATTAGAAAAAAATAAAATCCTCACCAGTTTCCTTCCTGTTCATCATTGGTACGTTCGGGTTGTTTGGGTGCATTGGTTTGCCAGTGTTTATCGTAGCGGACAAAAAAGGCAAGCCAGCCTGTTCTTGACACACGCATAAAATAAGGTTGCAGTAACAGCAGCAAAACAGAATTGATGGCAAGCCAGTAAAACACACGGTTATCATCAATGGAAATACCGATCAACAGCCACCATGCAACAAACGTAGCCACAGTAAACGCAAGCGTAAGTGCATACGCTACATAACTGGCGCCATAATAAAACCCCACTTCAAGATTAAACGGTTGCTTACACACGGGGCATTCTTTGTTCATCTTCATGCTGTGTTTCAGATTCCAGGGATTTTTATATTCAAACATATCACCCATTCTGCAACGTGGACATTTACACATGAACAGGTTCACCACACCGGGCTTACGCTCATGCTGAAAGCCACTGTCTTTATGCTGCATCGAAAAAATTTTTGTCTCCATGATCTTATTTTTTAATGATCTGTTTCCTGAATACATCCGGTGTAACACCGGTATATTTTTTAAAAAATTTTGAGAAATACGAATTATCTGCAAACGCAAGCTCGGCTGCTATTTCCGAAACGGTCATGTTTGCATTAATCAGTAATCGCTTCGCTTCCAGTACAACCCTGTCCCTGATCAATTCACCTGCCTGCTTACCGGTTAGATCTTTACACAACGCATTCAAATGATTGGGCGTTACATACAACAGGGCCGCATAATCTTTTGTAAGCTTCTTTTGTTTATAATGCAGTTCAATCAGTTTTTGAAAATTGGTTAACAACAATGAATTATATGTTGTTGGTTGCTGCTCCTGTTCTTTATCGCTGTACCTGCTCACTGTTACAAACAATTGCACCAATGCTGCCCTTACCACATCATCTTTCAACACTCGTTTCGAATTTGCTTCCTGCACAATGCGTTCTAAAATTTCTTCCACAGCTGCTCGTTCTGTTGGCGGCAGATCGATCACCTGTTTGGCTGCAATGCCCGAAAAGAAGCTGAACTGATCGGTGTACCTCGGGTTGGCAATAAATGCATGCAGGAACTGTTCCGAAAAATTCACAATAAACCCATCGGGTGCCGATGCAAAATCCCAGGTGTGCACCTGGCCGGGGATCATAAAATAGAGTTGCCCCGCTGCCACCTGAAAATTTACAAAGTCAATGGAATGTGTGCCCGAACCTTTGCTGAAATAAACCAAATGATAAAACGAATGCTTATGCGGAAAATGCAGGTTCCGGTGCTCATCTAAATAATGCGCAAAATGATCGGCTGTAAGATCCTTTGCAGAAACTGCATCGGCTTTTAATGTATCAATGCTGTAAACAGGTAATACTTGCTTGCTCATTTGGCTGACTGATTGCTCCTGCAAAATTACGTAAGCCCTACCCGTAGCAGGGGTAGTTTTTATGGGTTTTGTGGTACTTTTTATGGATGGGGAGGAAAAGAACTGAACAAACTGATAGAATTTATACAGTTTGTGCCGAAGCAATCACAACCCTCATGTAAAAAACAGCACGCCCTCCCGCCACTTATCAATCTCACCCACCCCAATACACGCATTCTCACTATTTTTCGTTCTTAACCAAACCTTATCATGCTACGTTCTGTATTCGCCCTCCTGTTTCTTGTATTCAGTAGTTTCCATGCAGTTGCCCAAACCGGCACCGGCTCCATTTCAGGTAAAGTGGTTGACTCATTACAACAGCCCTTAGAAGGCGCAACCATTTTAGTACGCTCCGCCACAAATAACACAGCTGTAAAAACAGCCCTCACCGATAACAAAGGAAGTTTTCTGGTAGAGAAAATAAAAGAAGGCAGCTATCAATTGATCATCAGCATGAGTGGCTTCGCAAAAGATAGCAGCAACATTACGCTTACCGCAGAAAAAAATACGATCAATACAGGCACCATCAAACTTATCCCGCTTTCAAAAGATCTGCAGGGCATCACCATCACAGCACAACGCCCGCCGGTAGAAAGAAAGATCGATCGCACAGTTGTAAATGTTGACCAGATGATCAGCGCTGCCGGTTCAACAGCATTGGAAGTGCTGGAAAAATCACCGGGCGTTTCTGTTGACAACAATGGTGTCATCAGTTTGCAGGGAAAAAATGGCGTGGTGATTTTTATTGATGATAAACCAACTTACTTAAGCGGAGCCGACCTGGAAAGTTACCAGCGCTCCTTACATGCTTCTTCTGTTGATCAGATAGAATTGATGACCAAACCACCTGCA
>NZ_CAMLGT010000130.1 GCF_946479605.1 uncultured Lacibacter sp. | reverse complement strand
ATCTACCGGCTTCCTTGATGACTTCGCTCAGTAAGATCAACAGTTTTGATCGGGAGGCTTTTGTGCAGGTGCATGAAAGTGGAGAGCAGGTGGTGTCGGTGCGGATGAATCCATTGAAGAAGTCAATGGTCAATGGTGAATGGTCAATCGGTAACGATCAATCAGCCAAATTAAATAATCAGGAACTCATTCACCATTCACCATTCACCATTCACGCTCCCGTTCCCTGGTCCTCCAACGGCTATTACCTCAGCGAACGTCCTTTGTTTACACTCGATCCGTTGTTACATGCAGGTGCCTATTATGTGCAGGAAGCCAGCAGTATGTTTGTGGAAGAAGCCATGAGGCAAACCGTTGATTTTTCACAACCATTGCTCGTGCTCGATTTATGTGCAGCACCGGGTGGCAAATCAACGTTATTGCAATCTATCATCAACAAGGAAAGTTTATTAGTGAGTAATGAAGTGATTCAATCACGTGTAAATATTCTCAAAGAAAATATTATCAAATGGGGAGCCGATAATGTGGTTGTAACGAATAATGATCCTTCTGCATTTTCAAAAATCAGCGGACTGTTTGATGTACTGGTGATTGATGCACCCTGCAGCGGCAGTGGTTTGTTTCGTCGTGATCCGGAAGCCATCAACGAATGGAGCGAAGCAAATGTAGAGCTCTGCAGTCAGCGGCAGCAACGTATACTTGCTGATGCATGGCCTTGTTTAAAAGAAGACGGTGTGTTGATCTATAGCACCTGTTCGTATTCCGCTGAAGAAGATGAAGAGATACTTAATTGGATGCAGGAAAAGTTTGAAGTGGAAAGTTTAAAGTTGAATGTAGATGCAGCATGGAATATTGATGAAGTGCGATCGGAGAGCACTGCGTATGGGTATCGTTTCTGGCCCAACAAAGTAAAAGGTGAAGGTTTTTTTATTGCAGCCTTTCGAAAAAACGAAACACCTGCTCCGTTACGCATCAAAATAAAAAAGAACCAGGAGCCAGCAAAGAAAGATGCAGCGATTGCTGCACAATGGATGCAAAATTCAGACAATTATCGCTTTGTTTTACAAGGGCAGGTTATTGCAGCGGTTCCATCTGCATGGTACGATACGATTCAATTTTTAATGCAGGAACTAAAAGTGCGTTATGCCGGAATTGAACTGGGCAGTATTGCCAAGAATGATCTGTTGCCTGAACATGCATTGGCGCTGAGTACAAATGTGAGCGGCAAGGTTGTGCGTGTTGAATTAACCAAAGAACAGGCATTGGATTATTTGCGCAAGAATGATCTGCAGCTCGCTCATCGGCACAAAGGCTGGGCATTGGCAACGTATAATGGTTTCGGGTTGGGCTGGATGAAACTGTTGGGCAACCGCATGAATAATTATTATCCCAAAGAGTGGCGGATATTGATGCGATGAGAAATCCTGAGCAAAGACGAAGGGCTATTCATCATTTAAATTTTGTATTGAAGATGAGCTTTAAGCCCGTCCATACAATAATTACTACACTTGTATAAAACAGAATTTTGCTGCCTGCATTTTGCGGTTGAAAGATCATGAGCAGGGTAGCACAGATAAGCACAAGACCAATGATGAACACAAAGGCCAGCCTGTTAAAATTTTGCCGCAATGCTTTATTGGTAAAGCTGTCTTCACGGAAATTGATCTCATGTTTCAACGTTCCTTTGCGCAGGTTATTAATGATCTCTTTCAGATCATCGGGCAGACGATCAACAATGTACAGGTAATCCTCTGCTGAATTAATCACCTTGTTGATAATAGCATCGAAACTGAATTTCTCTTTGATCTTTTCCCTTGCATAAGGTTCAATCATGTTGATGATGGAGATATCAGCTTCCAGTGCTTCAGCAAATTTCTGAATGGTGCCAAGTGCTTTCAACAGCATGTATAAGTTGGTCGGCACTTTTAAACCATGACGTAATATCACTTTAAACGTATCGGCCATCAGGCTGGAAATATCCACTTTGTCATACGGGATATAACTGTATTTCTGTATCAGTTCACTGATCTCAAATTCAAGATCAGCATGATCTTTATAAAAATTTACATTCAGCAACTCCAGCAATGCCTTGCTGATGCGATGCGTATCCTGTCTTGCAAACCCCAGCATAAAATTAATGAGCGCCTGTATTTGTGCAGGTTTTAAACTGGCCGTCATACCATGATCGAGCAACACCACCTGGTTGTTTTCACGTATGAGCAAATTGCCTGCATGTGGGTCGGCATGAAAGAAACCATGCTTCAGGATCATTTTTAAAATGATCTGTGTGCCATTAACAGCTATTTGATTGATGTCGTATCCCTTTGCAAGCAGTTGTTCCTTTGCATCTGGCTCAATACCTTCCACAAATTCCATGACAAGAATTTTCTGCGTGGTGTAATTGTTGTACACCTTTGGAATATAGCAGTAATCATCATGTTTGAACATTTCAGCAAACCGCATCATATTCGATGCTTCATTGGTAAAATCAAGTTCTTTTTTCATGATCTGACCAAAGTCTTCTACAAATTCAATTACGTTAAAACTCGCCAGTTCAGGATACGATTTTACGACCTGCTCTGCCAACACACGCATCAGCACAAGATCAATGGTTATTTTTTGTTTGATGTGCGGGCGCTGCACTTTTACTGCAACCGTTTCGCCGCTTCGTAATACAGCTTTATATACCTGTGCAATGGACGCAGAGGCAATAGGAGTTTGATCAAGATGCGTAAATACTTCATGAACAGGATCGCCCAGCTCTTCTTCCATAATACGCCAGGCATGCGCATTGTCAAAAGGTTTGGCGGAGGTTTGCAATTTTTTTAATTCATTACGCAGTTGTTCGCTAACAAGGTCAGGACGATCGGCAATGATTTGACCAAACTTCACAAAAGTGGGTCCGAGATCTTCGATCATCAAACGCAAACGCTCGGCACGTGTGGTAAGGTTTTTTCCTTTTGGGTCAACTATTTTTCGCAGGAACCGGTTGTTGTTAATGCCGTTACGGATAGCATGTTTCAGAATGATCAGCACAATACTGATCAGTCTGAAACTGTTCCTGAATAAGCGACTGACACGGAATATCCACATAAACAATGTTTAACCTTGTGAAGAATGGGTACAGTTGTTTACTGTAAAATACAAAAGGAGCCGGAAACCGACTCCTCTTATTTGCATCCGGTACCAGTTTAAGAAACCAGTTGCTCCTTGATATGATTACCGGTTAGCTTCGTTGCCTGCAAAATTTCAAGTACACGTTTTCTTGTATCTTCTTTTAAGCCCGCAATTTCATGCTTAAATACTTCCTTGAGTTCTTCTATTTCGGAACTGCTGCCTTTAACCTTGTATAGTCGTTCCTTAAGATCGTTGAATTTTTCAGAGATCATATTACGCATAGAACTTCCACGTTCAGGAGCCATCAGCATACCAACAGCGGCACCTGCTGCTACGCAGGCAAAAATTAATTTCATACCCATAATGCTGTGTGTTTAAAGGTGAATAATGAGGTGAAATTTCAAGAACCTTGCCAAAATGAAAGACGAAGCAAGAAGTACGAGGTAAGAAGTAAGAAAGCTATAAGAGACAAGGCACAGGAAAGAAGAAAATCCAAAACCCAAAATCCAAAGGTTGAAGCAACGTGTATAATAAGAAGCCTGTAACCCAACCGATAACAAGAATCCAGCAGCACCTAACTGCAAACCATAAACTTCAAACGATAAACGCACAATTATTTTCTTCCAAAATCAGCAGGGTTTTCGCCCCATGCTTCTGTCTCCCACTTTAATATTTTGTTGCGATAATTGTTTTCATTGAGCCATTTTTCCGCACGGTAAATAAGATCAAAGATGTGTTGCGTTTTTGCCGATTGCTCAAGATTGGTTTTGCACTTCTTGGCTTTTACCCAGCCAATGGCATTGCGGCTGTCGCTGTAAATAGGCATGGTTGTGAGGCCATGTTTTTTACAATAGCCCAACGCATGTACTATGGCTAAAAATTCACCGATGTTATTGGTGCCGTTTGCCAATGGTCCCATGTGAAAAATGCGGGAATTGCTTTTATAAAGAATACCCTGGTATTCCATATCTTTCTGCACACTGTTCCATGCCGCATCAACCACAATACTTTCCTGAATGGGTGTGCCAGCTGCAGAAAGATCTTTGCTGCTGATCTCTTTTTCTCTTTTGTAAATATGTTTGGCAAAATGTTCTTTGTAAGCCTGCTCTGCTTCTTCCTTCGAGGGGAAGGATTTATAGGCAGCACCGGTAAATCCTTCTACCTGTGCTTTACAATCATTCCAGTTGGTATAAATGCCGGGTTCTTTTCCTTTCCAGACAACGTAGTATTTCGCTTTAGCCGCACTCATGTGGATGCAATGTTAGCAAAAGAAACGTTAAGCTTTTCTTTGGCACAATACTTTCGTGGAATTCTGCATCTTTGCAGAGTAAATAATAATGATCACATGAAGAGAGCCTTCTTGTTTTTTTCGCTTTTGTTAACCGGGTTTATTGCAATGGCACAAACAACACCATTGCAGGTGCAACTGGATAACCAGGGTAAACCCTATCTCAATCACAGCATTGGGCCGAAGGAAAATTTTTACAGCATCGGCCGTATTTACAATATCAGTCCACGGGTGTTTGCACCTTACAATGGGTTGGAGTTAACCTCACCATTAAGTATTGGCCAGCAAATGCGTATTCCGTTGAATGAAGTGAATTTCTGGCAGTCAGGTACAAGAAAAGAGAACGAGATAGTGGTGCCTGTTTATTATGCTGCAAAGCAAGGCGAAACTGTTGGAAAGATCAGCCAGCTGTTTGGTACAGACAATGCATCCATTCAGTCGTGGAATAATATCAGCGGTAATGCAGTAAGTGCCGGTACTAAAGTAATTGTTGGTTTTTTGAAAGTTGATAAAACATTGTCTTCGCTGGCATCGCATGGCATGAGTGTGCGCACTGAACCTCCTGTGGTAAAGCAGCAGCCCAAACAGGAGGAACCAAAGAAACAGGAAGTAGTGGTAAAGAAAGAAGAACCGAAGCAGGAAGTAAAGGTAGAAACGCCAAAACCTGAGCCGAAAAAAGAAGAACCAAAAGTGGTGAATGATGCGGTGAGTTATGCAGGGAATGGTTTTTTTAAAGATGAGTTTAACCGCCAAACAAATAACGGTCGCCGTACAGATGCAAACAATGGTGCCGGATCAGTATTTAAAAGCACCAGTGGCTGGAGCGATGGCAAGTATTATGTGCTTATTGACAATGTAGAAAAAGGAACCATTGTGATGGTGCGCAATCCTTCAAACGGAAAAGCGGTGTATGCAAAAGTGCTGGGCAGCGTGGAAGAAACAAGCCCCGGCAGCGGTTTAATGTTCCGCATCAGTAATTCTGCAGCAGCACAGCTGGGCATTAGCGCTGAGAAGTTTAATGCTGAGTTGGTGTGGGGGAAATAGTCTGTAAATACTGCAAATATGAAAGCACTTTTATCAACAACCTTTTTTCTTCTTTTCTTTGTTTCTGCTTTTGCTCTCACATGGGATGAACCTTGGCACGAAAAGGTAGTTAAAGAGTCGGATGCTTTTTTCCTTGGAAAAGTTGTTCGCTCAGAGGGAGGGGCTGCCGTATATGTTCAGGTATTAAAAAACATTTCAGGACGGAAATTGCCTGCTGAAATTAAAATCAGCGACTTCTATCTTCTTAAAATTTGCAGCAGGTCTGGTGACGATGGAATTCAGTTTAGACTTGACGGAGTCGATTCCTGTTATTTCTTTTTAAAGATCAGCAATGATACGTTCAAATTAGCTACACCAACCTCCGGCTTTGCTCCTGTAATTAATGGGAAGGTTGTTGCAACTTATCGGCATAGTTATCATCAGGCATCGGTTCCTATAGAGTTATATGAACAATCACAGTCGGCAATTTTCAATGCATACCATGGGAAAACATACGATGTGAATTGGGTCAATGAATTTATTAAGATTGAACTTTCCAAGCGTCCTGCTGGGTTTGAGAAAGCAGAAATTCAAGACTTCTTTAATCAGCATGTTGCACTAGAATTAATCTATCATCTAAAGCTTTCGGAATATTTTACTTTACTCCAGCCTTTTATTAATCATGAAGAAAACCGACACAATCAAATTTCTGCTGCAAGAGCTTTAAAGTGGCATTCACAGCAGGAAATCAATCAGATGCTTTTAAAAATCATTAAGTCTGATAGTGAAGATGATTTCTTAAAAGTGATATGTGTTTGGAGTTTACAAGAAACGAAAACAAAGAAAATGCAGGATGAATTGAAGTCTTTTGTTGAAAAGGCTTCAGAAGGAGATAGTGGGTTTGGTGGAAATATTATGGACAACCGTGTTTGCACACATATGCCAACTGTAAAAGACGCTATTTCCGAACTGATTACTAAGTAAGAAATTATTCTCCTCTGTATCCTCTTAGAAAATCCTCTGTAAGCATTCGCTTCTTCCCTTCCAGTTGTAATTCCAGTACATGAACGTAACCATTACTACAAGCAAATTTTAAATACGTTTTTCCATCGGTGATACACTCTCCAATGGTTGGAGAGTGTGGAGCGACCTGACTCGCAACGATCTCTTTCTTCGACTTATAGATCTTCATCATCTTTCCGTTAAACGTTGTAAACGCACCAGGGAAAGGAGAGAGGCCACGAATGAGATTGTGTACTTCATCAACAGGTTTACTGAAATCGATCTTGCAGGTTTCGGTGAAAATTTTAGGCGCATGTTTGAGTGGTGAGTCGTGAGTAGTGAGTCGTGAGTGGGTGTCTGATGTTTCTGGGGTTCCTATTGACCATTGACCATTCACCATTGACGATTGTGGTTTCTCTTCTATACTTTCACTGATCAACCCTTCTACCGTTCTTACCAGCAACTTCGCTCCAATCTCTTTCATACGGTCATGTACTTCACCTGCTGTTTCATCTTCACCAATCGGAAATGATTCCTGTAGCAAAATGTCCCCGGTATCAATTTCATGTTTCAGTTTAAACGTAGTAACACCGGTTTCTTTTTCTCCATTGATCACAGCCCAGTTAATAGGTGCAGCTCCACGGTAATGCGGCAATAAACTGCCATGTACATTCACGGTGCCCAGTTTTGGCATATTCCAAACCACTTCGGGCAACATACGGAAAGCCACTACGATCTGCAGATCGGCACGCAGCGATATTAATTCTTTCAGGAAAACAGGGTTCTTCAGTTTCTCCGGTTGCAATACATGCAAGCCATGTTGCACGGCATATTTCTTCACTGCACTTTCTGTGATCTTCATGCCACGACCGGCCGGTTTATCAGGAGCTGTAATCACACCAACAATATTGTAACCTGCCTGCACCAAAGCATCCAATGATGCCACTGCAAATTCAGGTGTGCCCATAAACACAATGCGTGGAAATTCTTTTGTAACCATGCCGCAAAAGTAAAGAGAAAGCAGCTAGTAATTTTTTGCCACGAAGGCGCAAAGGTCAGAAGCTGCACAAATAAGAAAATAAGAAAGGAGTTTTTTAGTAACGCCGGTTGGTTAAAAATTCTTTGTTGAATTAAATTTAAATAGAAGGGTGTGGCTTTTCTTCCTGTTCTTTAACGTCTTCGTGTCTTTGTGGCAAACTCAGCCGGCTGTTTCTTCTTCCTCATCCATCTCAATGATCTTATCTTCCTGGTTGATCTTTGTAAGATTGTTACGTTGCAGAATTTCTTTTGCGAGGTTGAGATAGTTGATGCTGCCCTTGCTTTCGCTGTCGTATAAGATCACCGGTTTGCCAAAGCTGGGCGCTTCGCTTAAACGGGTATTGCGATGTATGATGCTGTCGAAAACAATGCCTTCAAAATGCCTGCGTACTTCACTCACCACCTGGTTACATAAACGTAAACGTCCATCATACATCGTCATCAAAATTCCTTCAATAACAAGCTGTGGGTTTAAACGGCTTTGTACGATCTTAATGGTGTTGAGTAATTTACCCAAACCTTCCAGGGCGAAGAATTCTGTTTGAACGGGAACAACAACCGCATCGGCAGCAGTTAATGCATTCACCGTAATTAAACCAAGCGATGGTGAACAGTCAATGATAATAAAATCATACTCGTCCTTTATTGGCGCCAGCAATTGCTTCAACACCGATTCACGGTTGGGCTGATTGATCATTTCAATTTCAGCACCCACCAGGTCAATATGGGAAGGAATAAGATCGAGGTTGGGAATTTCGCTTTTCAGCACCACGTCTTTAGCGTTGGCACCATTTACAAAACAGTCGTACAAACTTTGCTGAATATTGTGCAGATCAAAACCAACACCAGTGGTGCTGTTTGCCTGCGGATCAGCATCAATCAGTAACGTTTTATATTCAAGCACAGCAAAGCTGGCAGCAAGGTTTATTGCTGTTGTGGTTTTTCCTACACCACCTTTTTGATTCGCTATTCCAATAATTCGACCCATATATTCAGCTATCGGTTTTCAGTTCAAAGGGTAATGGTTTCGCCAATGCCCGGTAATTTCAGATCAAGTCCGTTGTGTTGAAAATGTGCTTTCACCACCGCTTCATCGATCACAATGTACGGGAAGCTGTTGTAATGCACGCCAATTACGGTGTGACAACTCATCATGTGGGCGGCTCTTGCTGCATCTTCATAACCCATGGTAAAGTTATCGCCAATCGGTAAAATGCAGAACGAGAGCGGGGCACCTTGTGGCACCAACTGCATATCAAGCGTAAGTGCAGTATCACCACTGTAATAAAAATTTTTACCGGCACTGATTACAAACCCCATGGGGTTACCAGCATAAGTACCATCGGGCAGGGATGATGAGTGCTGTGCAGTAACGCATTTCAACGTTCCGAAATCGAAGGCTTTTTTACCGCCGGTATTCATGGGGTGAACATTTTCCACGCCTTGCTTTTGCAGCCACACATAAATTTCCCAATTGCAGATCACCAATGCACCGGTGCGTTTGGCGATTGATACTAGGTCGGCCACATGATCTGCATGACCGTGACTCACCAAGATATAATCTGCCTCAACACTGTTTACATCAATATGTTTTGCCAATTCGTTTGGTGAAATAAACGGATCGAAAAGTAATTTCTTTCCCTTTACGTCTATGCTGAAACAGGAATGGCCATAATAAGTAAAATTCATCTGCATCCGGGCTTTGATCAATTGATAAACAAAAACTTGTGATGAAAGAACACAGCTGATGCCATCCTGACAAAAATAAGGTTTCGGCCTAATATTCGGGAACAATACTTATCCCCGTGTGTTATACCCGGGTCGGGAAATTTTAACAATGGAATAGTGCAGTTATTCCTCAATTTTGACAACTTATGCGACGTTTAGCCGGTTCATGGATCTTCCTGGTCATTTTACTTGTAGTGGACATTTACGTATTCCAGGCTTTAAAAGCCGTGGCCGATACTTGGACACCTCGTACACGGTATATTATTTTTGGATTGTACTGGGGCATTAGTGTGCTTTCTTTTGCACTGATGCTGAGTATTACGTTCACCAATTATGAAGCATGGCATAAGCTGTTGCGTACGTATGCGTTTGCTGTGGTAATCGGTTTGTTTATGGCCAAAGTGCTGGCAAGTACTTTCTTTTTGGTAGATGATGTGCGCCGTGCGGTACAGTGGGCAGGCAGTTTTATTTTCCCCAGCTGGAATCCCAAAACAGCAGCAAACGGAACAGGCATTACCCGTTCCATGTTTTTAAGCTGGGCTGGTTTAGCTGTTGGTGGTGGATTGTTCACCTCACTCATTTATGGTTTTGGCAACAAGTACAAATACAACCTGCAAAAGATAGCTCTAAGCTTTGCGCATTTGCCGCAATCATTCAAAGGATTTAAGATCATTCATGTAAGCGATATACACAGTGGTAGCTTTACCGATAAAGAAGCAGTGATGAAGGGCGTGGAAAAGATCAATGAACAGGATGCTGATGTTGTGCTCTTTACCGGCGATCTGGTAAACTACAGTGCCGATGAAATGAAGGATTACATGGATGTGTTCTCTAAGGTAAAAGCAAAGCATGGGGTGTATGCCACATTGGGTAATCATGATTATGGATTCCCAACAGGAGCTACAAGAGATGAAGTAAAAGCAAAGCAATTGGCCAATGCTGCCAGAGTTGTGGAAGTGCACAAGCAACTTGGCTGGAAAACCCTCAGCAACGATCATACTGTGGTGGAAAAGAACGGGGAGC
>NZ_CAMLGT010000129.1 GCF_946479605.1 uncultured Lacibacter sp. | reverse complement strand
ATAGTTCAGGAACACCATGTTTTTGTAGTTGATTGCAGCTTCACCAAAGTAAGCGATCTGGCGAACAATGTATTGGTTGAATAAACCTTGGTTATTTCTATTTAAACGCTGACGTGTTGCAGGATCTGTATTGCTGCTGTCTCTGCGGGTAGAGCTTTCAAGACGTGAACCATATACCGCAAACATTTCTGTCTTATAATCCTGCCACATGGTACCAAGCATCAGGCGGCCATTAAAGTTGCCCAACGATTTTTTGAATGTAGCATTCAATGTATGGTTGTAACCTGCATATTTTCTGTAAAAATTATCAAGAGTACCTCCCTGCTGGAATGTGGTGAGATACGATTGTTTATGTACTAGGCGGGAACCTTCCATATTATAAGTATCATAGCCAAAGCGGCCTTGCAGGCTCACCCATTTTGCGGGGTTGATGTTAATACCTAATGTGTAGGTGTAACGGTTGGTTACATCATGTGTATTTACATATTTGGCGTTCCAAAGAGGATTATCGATCTCAAGCAAGGGGTCAGTAGCATAAGCCAGCAGCTTATTACCATTGCCATCTTCAATATTAGTGAGGTCAAGTTCCTGCGGCCAGCGTAAAAGATTGAGCAGGTAGCCGTTTGCACTGCGCATCGGGCGTTTAAATTCTGTGCGTGCAAATGATACGGAAGGAGTAACATCAATGAACTTGCCGATTTTGGTTGTATTGCTGATCCTTGCATTGTAACGCCTGTAACTATTGTAAGGAACAACACCTTCAATGTCATTCATGCTTCCGCTTACACGGAACGAATAATTCTTTCTGCCAAATGATAAACCAAGGTTATGTGTTTGCGAAAAACCTGTTCTGAAAAAGTCATCAATGTTTTTCATGATACTTTTCCTGTCGGGGTTTTCATTGGGAGGGCCAAAGTAAGTAAAGGAGTTTTGCTTTACACCACCTGTTCCACCATGAAAATTATCGGTAACACTGGGGAAACGTGTGATTTCAGAAATACGGAAACTGTTATCATACGTTACATCCAGTTTTTTACTTGACGCTGCTTTTTTGGTTGTAATAATGATGGCACCAGAACTTGCCTGACTGCCATAAAGAGCTGTTGCTTCCGGCCCCTTCAATACTGTAATTGATTCAATATCGTTCGGATTAATATCGGCAATTCGGTTTGTATAATCGTTATCACGGTTTGCACGGTCTAATGCAAGCCCAACAGATCCAGCACCGCCGCTTTCATTGATGGTTTGATTATCCATCACAATACCATCAACAACAAAAAGCGGCTCGTTGCTTAATGCCATTGAGTTAAACCCACGGATAACAATGGATGAGGATGCACCTGCAATACCATTGGTAGGTGTTACCGTAATACCGGCAATACGCCCCTGCAATGAGTTTACAAAGTTTTCACGCTGTGTTTCCTGCACTTCTTTACCGGTAACACCTTGTGTTGAATAACTCAACTCACGGGGGTTACGTTTAATGTCCATGGCAGTTACAACAACCTCACTCAATTGCTGTTTTTCAGCTGTTTCAACAAGATTGAGGTTTACAGTTGTGTTATCACCAACGGTTACTTCAGTTGATTTGTAACCAAGGAATGAAAACAGCAGCACCTGTCCTTTTGATGCTTTAATTGTAAATGAACCAGCGGAATTTGTGGTGGTACCTGTACGGTTTCCTTTGATCCTTACTGATACACCGGGTAGTGGGGAATTGTCGGCTGCATCTCTAATTGTTCCGGTTACAGTTTGCTCTTGTGCAATCGAAACAAATGAAAAGAAACAGCACATGCTCACAAGGAGCAAGTGTTTGAATTTTCTCATAATCATGTCAGTTTGATCACCCAATTTAGGGAATTAATAATTAGAAAAGTCAAATAAACCGCATAAACCTGCAAAAAAATGCAGACATTTTGAAGGTCTACGGCAAAAGGCGCATACAAAATTTGCAAGAGAATGCATAATCAGATATTTTACTAAGTGGCCATAAACGCCAAATTATCAGGTGATCAGCAACTATTTTTGTTGAATAACATTAACTTACCGGCAAGGTTAATAACCACTGCTTCATGAACCAGGTAAAGAACAACGATCTTTTTTACATCCGTCTGTCGTTTGTGCTCAGCACTGTTATCTGTGCTGTAAAATTTGTGGCTTGGTTTATTACCGGGTCGCTGGTCATTTTATCCGACGCCCTGGAGTCTATTATTAATGTAGTGGCAGCAGCCTTTGCCTGGTACAGTATTTATCTTTCAAACAAACCAAAAGATACCGAGCATCCATACGGTCATGGTAAGATTGAGTTTTTCTCCATTGGCTTTGAAGGAGCGATGATCCTGATAGCCGGCTTCGGCATATTAATACAGGCTGTCCTTTTCTTTTTCGATCCGCCGGAACTTCATTCGCTTTCTGCGGGTATATGGCTTACTCTGGCAGGCGGGCTCGCCAATTTCCTGTTGGGCTATTTTCTGCTGCACAAAGGAAGGTTAAACAACAGTCTTACTTTACAGGGCAACGGCAAACATATCTTAAGCGACAGTTACTCAAGTGCCGGTGTACTGGTGGCTATTGTCCTCATTCTGTTTACCGGGCATCAATGGATCGATCCGGTAGCTTCAGCCATTGCAGCTGCTATTATTATATATACAGGATTTAAACTGATGCGTAAATCGGTACAGGGGTTGATGGACGAAGTGGATATGAAACTGGTGGATGAGTTGGTGGAGATCGTTAAAGAACAACGCCAGCCCAACTGGATTGATATGCACAACCTGCGTGTACAACGCTACGGCAGTTTTTATCATGTGGATTGTCATGTAACCATGCCATACTATTTCTCATTAGAAGAAGTGCATGATGAGATAACAAAGCTTGACCGCATTCTTAATGCTGACTTTAAAAAAGGAAGCATTGAATTTTTTATACATACTGACCCTTGCATTGCCTCAAGCTGCACTCACTGCCAGCTTAGCGAATGTAACGTGCGCCGGCAGGCTTTTGTGAAAACCATTGAGTGGACAAAAGAGAACCTGCTGCCCAACCGCAAACATTCATTTCCAGAATAGTTTACTCTGCGTCTTCATAACTGAATCGTAACGGAGTGAGCGCTTCGATCAATGGTTTTACACGATAAATGTTCCGGTTGAATTTGTTTCCGAGAATAATAATAGTAACAGAATCAGGAACCACCCTGTAGAACGTAGAATTATTACCATGCCACCAACCATTGTGATAAATGATCTTTTTATCGTTGGCCAATGTGTACATGCGCCAGCCTAATCCATAATTGTGTATGCCGGGTTTTTCAAAGCTGTATGGTTGAAATGCAGAATCAAGCGTTGCTTGTTTGAACAGCTTGTTGCTGTACAGTGCCTGGTCCCACTTGAGCAGATCTCTTACTGTGCTGTAAATATTTTTATCGCCATAAGTTACATCAAGATAAGTAAAGGCTTCCTGCACACCATTCCACATATACGATGGTGTAACGGTTGCAGAGTCGGCACGGTTGAACACTTTGGTGTTGGTCATGTACAATGGTTTGAAAAACGTTTCTGCTAAATAATCGGCATACGACATACCTGACACTTTTTCGATGACCAATGCCAGCAATACAAAGTTTGTATTTGAATAATTGAATCGCCGGTTAACAGGGTATTGCAATTGTGGTTTGTGAACAATCAATGTATTCAACACATCTTCATTCGTCACTTTTACTTTGTTATCCCATTTCAGCTTTTCAAGGAAATAAGCATAGTTGGGCAAACCGCTTCGTTGGTTCAGCAATATCTTCACCGTCATACCTTCATACGGAAACCCGGGAAAGAATTTCTGTAATGAATCGTTGATGTTGAGTTTGCCTTCTTCTGCCAGCTTCAACACCGCCATGGCTGTAAATGTTTTTGTGGTGGATGCAATATGAAAGGGAGTGGAAGAAGTAATGGAATCGGTTCCTTTTAACCGAACCATGCCATTGTATTTCTCAAATACAATTTGTCCTTTTTTAGCCACAAGCATTCCGCCATTAAAACCTGAACGTTTTAATGATGAATCATAAA
The DNA here is from genome assembly GCF_946479605.1 of uncultured Lacibacter sp. The sequence goes on along the minus strand of NZ_CAMLGT010000129.1, from coordinate 6,266 downwards.
AGTCTTCTGCAATTTTTCTGCACCGGTCTTCTTCTTTTTCTGATAATACAGGGGCTGCAGTAAACGTGGCATTTGTATTATCAGATTGTTTTTTGGCAGATGATGCACCACAGCCCGTTAATAACAGGGATGCGGCTATATAATAAAAGAACGTTCGTTTTTTGGTTGGTCTCATGCTCAAGTCTTCAGTCTTTTTGTTAGACAAAAACAGGTTATAAACAATGTGTTGGTTGAAATTTTCCAAACAGTGAACTCTATTGCTGTTTGGTGGACTATCTTTGCGCTGCAAAATAAGCAAATCATACATACGATCATGGCAGAAAAAAAGACCACCAGTTATCCCAAAGACAAGATCAATATTTTATTGCTTGAAAACATCAGCGAAGCGGCTGTGCAAAATATTAAAGACAGCGGTTATGCAAGTGTTAAAAAACTAAGCGGTGCATTAAGTGAGGAAGAACTCATCAAAGAAATTAAAGATGTACATCTGCTGGGCATCCGTTCAAAAACACAGATCACAAAGAAAGTACTTGATGCAGCATCAAAGCTGCAGGCAATCGGCTGCTTTTGTATTGGTGTAAACCAGGTTGATCTGAAATATGCAACCACAAAGGGTGTGGTGGTGATGAATGCACCTTACAGCAACACAAGAAGTGTGGCTGAGCTGGTGATTGGTTTAAGCATTATGCTCATCCGCCGCATCATTGATAAAAACAAAGCAGCACACGAAGGTATCTGGAACAAAGAAGCAAAAGGAAGCTATGAGTTGCGTGGAAAAACATTGGGCATCATCGGTTATGGTAATATCGGCAGCCAGGTAAGTGTATTGGCAGAAGCGCTTGGTATGAAAGTGATCTATTATGATGTGGTAACAAAATTGCCATTGGGCAATGCAGTGCAATACAAACACCTGAAAGATGTATTGAATAAATCAGATATTGTTTCATTGCATGTGCCTGAAACAAATCAAACAAAGAATCTGATCAATAAAGCGGCGCTGAAGCAGTTTAAAAAAGGAGCCATCCTGTTAAACTATGCAAGGGGAGAAGTGGTTGATCTTGATGCATTGCGTCAGGCATTACTTGATAAACATTTATCAGGTGCAGCCATAGATGTATTTCCATGGGAGCCTGAAAAGAATGGTGACCGTTTTCAAACACCATTGCAGGATCTTCCAAATGTTATTCTTACACCTCATATTGGCGGTAGTACAGAAGAAGCACAGGAAAATATTGGTGAAGATGTAAGTAACAAACTGGTGCGTTTCCTTGAAGGTGGTACAACCATTGGATCGCATACCGTTCCTGAACTTGCATTGCCCGTGCAGGAAGGCACACACCGCATTCTGCATATTCATAAAAATGTGCCGGGTGTGTTGAGCCAGATCAATACACAACTGAGCAAACACAACATCAACATCCTTGGACAGTATTTAAAAACAAACGACCAGATAGGTTATGTAGTGCTTGATGTTGACAGTAAACTTTCAAAGAAAGCAGTGGAACTGTTGAAGGAAGTGAAAGAAACCATTAAGGTAAGGATGGTGTATTAATCCTAATCTGCAAAACAGATAAAAGCCCCGGCATAAGCCGGGGCTTTGTTGTTATAAGTAAATTAAATTATTCCGATATTTTCAAAAAATATTGAAAATATCGTAACTTAGCCTTATCAAACAGGTACAATGAAACTCATCATACTTGGCGGTGGTTTTGGCGGCTTACGCCTTGCACGCCAGCTCAACAACAGGAAAGGATTTGATATTACACTCATCGACCGATTCAACTATCACCAGTTTCAACCTTTGTTTTACCAGGTAGCTACAGCGGGGCTTGATGCCAGCAATATTTCCTTCCCTTTACGCAAAGCTTTTCACAACAGTAAAAATGTTCGCATCCGCATGGCGGAAGTTGAAAAAATTGATACGGCTAACAAACAGGTTGTTACCAACGAGGATTCTTACAGTTATGATTACTTAGTGATAGCAACCGGCGCCAGCACCAATTTCTTCGGTAATAAAAACCTGGAGCAACATGCTTTTCCTATGAAGAGTACGGTGGAAGCCTTGCAGCTTCGTCATAAACTCATTCAGAATTTTGAAGATGCATTGCATGCAACTGATGAACAACAACTGCAACAACTCATGAATATTGTTGTTGTAGGTGGTGGCCCTACGGGTGTTGAACTCAGTGGTGCCATTGCTGAAATGAAAAAGTATGTGTTACCAAAAGATTATCCTGAACTTGATTTCAGTAAAATGAATATCTATTTACTGGAAGGTGCAGGTAAAACACTGGCTGCAATGAGTGAAAAAGCAAGTGAACACAGCCGTGCCTATCTTGAACGCCTGGGTGTAACAGTAAAAACAAATGCATTGCTGCAGGATTACGACGGACAAACCGTTTCATTGAAAGACGGCAGCAGCATTCCTTCCAAACTGGTGATATGGGCCGCAGGTATTAAAGGAAATATTCCAGCAGGTATTGATGAGTCATTGATCGCAAGAGGCAACCGCATTAAAGTGGATGAATTCAACTTTGTGCAAGGCATGAACAATGTATTTGCCATTGGCGATATTGCTTACATGGAGGAAGAACATTTTCCCAACGGTCATCCGCAGGTTGCGCCGGTAGCTATACAGCAGGCAACATTACTGGCAAAAAATTTGCAGGGTTTGCGCAAAGGAAAAATAGCTGAACCTTTCCGGTATTACGATAAAGGTGCAATGGCAACTGTGGGGCGTAACCTTGCAGTGGTGGATGTGCCAAAACCGAAATTGCATTTTGGTGGTTTTTTTGCATGGATCATCTGGATGTGTTTGCACCTGATGCTGATACTTGGTGTAAAGAACAGGTTCTTTGTGTTTGTTAACTGGTTGTACAACTATGTTACATACGACCAAAGCCTGCGCCTGATCTTTAAAGAGTTTTACAGGAAAGAGGAGGCTAAGAGTTAAAGGAGTGAAAGAGAAAAACATAAGGTGGGCAACATTTTAAAAAAATACTGCATGAGTGCATTTCTTACTGCTGAATGGCGAAACCTGGTGATGATGAATTATGTGGTACCCGAAGAGGTATTAAAACCTCATTTGCCAAACGGTGTGGAGCTGGATGCATATAACGGCAAATGTTATGTGAGCTTTGTTGCTTTTCATTTTATGGATACAAAGCTGAAAGGAGTGGCCATTCCTTTTCATAAAGATTTTGAAGAGATCAATCTGCGGTTTTATGTGCGTTATCCATCGGAGGAAGGAATGAAACGTGGCGTGGTATTTATAAAAGAGCTGGTGCCCAAACGCATGATTGCCTGGGTGGCCAAACTGCTGTATGGTGAACGTTATGCGTACACACCCATTAAAAGCAAAATTGAACAAACCAATCAACGCTATTTACATTTTGAATGGGGCAGGGAACAGGAACATCAGCTGAAAGTGGAAACAGCATTGCATACATTGCCCATACAACAAGGCAGTAAAGAAGAATTTATTTTTGAACATTATCTCGGCTATACATCACTATCAACCTTCCGCACCGGCGAATACAAAGTAGAGCATCCCCGCTGGAATGTATATCCTGTGCAGGGTTTCTCTTACCAGATTGATTTTGAAAAACTGTACGGCGATGATTTTGCGTTTATGAACGACATGCAACCCGATTCTGTTTTTGTGGCCGAAGGATCGGAAGTGAGTGTGCATGAACGGAAGATGCTGTAAGCAACTTTGTTAATTCATCCACACCGGTATTTTTATATAACTGCTGTTATGCCATTTGATCTGTAATGGCGCACCTGCATCATTGATTGTTTCTTCTGCAACGGGTTTGCCCGATCCATAGTTAATGATCTCAAACGGATGTTTATTGATGTTGAGCACAATCACCAGCCTGCTTCCTTTACTAATCTTCCTGCTTACAAATCTTGTATTGCTAAACGGAATGCTTTCTTTTTTGTTTGGCTGCAGCAATTGCCGTTTGGTATTGTTCTTTGCATAGCTTGCACGGCCAAGATACCTGGTGAGATAAAAATATTTTCCATCGGGCATTTGTTCAAACAACGCCAGCGATACATCCATATCTTTTTTGTTGATGGTTGCAAACAAATTGCCGGTAAATGATCCGTTGATGGCAAACTCTTTTTCAAACACCGCAGTAGAAAAGATCAATCCATTGCCTGCATCCAGCGAATCGAGTATAAGTTGTGGTACAAAGAAAGTGTTTTCTGTTTCCCTGTCGTTGAAATCAACTGTTTGCAATTGATACGCAGCTGTTGTTTGTTTTTGCTTTACCAGTAATTGTTTGTGCAGATAAAATGTCAACGTATCGTTATTCATCTGTTGCAGCGAAGCTGCATGTTTCCATTCATTGCTGCCCATTACCTGGTAATTGATTCTGTTCTTCAGCAAAGCAGGTTTAGGTTTGTTTTTCAGAATATGATCGAGCCACTCATACGCCAGCTCCATCATGCTTACATTAGCAACACTGTCAATTGCGTAACCCATTAAATTCAATGCAGGTCTTCGTTGTCCTCCCCAATGATCGTAGGGGCCAATCACCACATAATGATTAGCGTTGCTGTTATACCTTGTATGCAGTTTATAATACTGCAAGGCACTTATCTGCGAGCCATCATAATAACCGGTAGTTGTTAATACAGGTATGTTGATCTTTGCATATTCAGCAGGAGTGGGTACCATGCGCTGCCAGTATTGATCGTACGATGGATGTTGCAACCATTTCTGAAAAATAGCATTGCTGTTTCCTGCAAGGCTGTCCATGCGTTTCCATGCTGTACCATTTTCAAACCATTCAAACGGTAAGCTTCTTGGCAAAGGTGCACGCTTGTAAATATTATCATTGGGCCAGTACAAACCAAGGTTCAGTTCCACATTGTTTTCAAGTGGTGTATCAAAGCCGGGCATTACGGCCACCTGCGGTACAATTGTTTTTAATGCAGGGTGAATATTTTTTGCTGTTGACCATTGCGAAAAGCCTGTATAACTTCCGCTGAACATGCCCACCATTCCATTGCACCATTGCTGTTTGCTGATCCAGTCAATAATATCATACACATCTGTTGCTTCGTGTTCGTAAGGTGCATAATGTTTCAGATCGGTGCGTATGCCTCTTGCATACGCTACAATGCCCACATAATCCCTGTCGGCCGATCGTTTGCCTATGTTGGCATCTGTTGGGCCTTGATAGTATGTTGTATAAAAAAGCAATGCAGGTAAAGCCTTTGTGTTTGTTTTCTTTCGAACGATGATGGCTGAAATGCTAATGCCGCTTTTTGTGGGGACGAGCACACTGTCGTGGATGAGATAAACACTATCGGTAACAGTGTTTGGTTGTGCATGTGTAAATACAAAGCAGAACAGCAGCAGGCAGGTGATGATCGGTTTTTTCATCAGTCGAGTGTTATTGAAAAACTGAAACGGGAATTTGCTGTGAATGTTGTTTAAGGTTTGCCAACCTTATAAATACGGGTGTTTGAAGTTGGGATATTTTTTCTTCCGTTCATTCAACTCCTGCACATATTGTTCCATGCCGGAGGGATCGTAAATATTGTCTTTGGCAAAAAACAGTTTTCCTTCGTGATAGTTATACACCGCCCAGTTAATAGTAGGGTCGAAAATGAGTGTGTCGCCAATAATGAACAGGTCAAATGCATACTTGATCACCATTTTCCATGTCATCAGCAGCGGTTGTTCATTACTGTCGGTTAATACAAATACTTCCTGGCCGAAGGGAATGCCCCTGTTGTACATCCATTTTTTGAGCAGCGGAATATTCTCCTGCAGGTCAACAGCATGTTCAAACAGTTCAATGGTTTTATAATTTGCGTAGGAGAAGGGAGCCCAGCCACCATCAGATAACAAACAGGCATGTTCAATAAACTCATACAAAAATTTTCTTGCTGAGGTATCAAGAAACCAGATCTGTGCTTTATGTGTATCGGGTAAGGCATCAAACTCCGCAGCGGTGCCAAATACCGATGGTTTATCGGGCCTTGGTGTGGTAAAATTTTTTATGTTGCTGATGTCGATCATGAGTATTGCTTCGTTTCATGAAAATAGGTTTTTCTTTTTAAATGCAATGCTTGTTGAAAAGGGGAGAGGCTGTTGATTATTTTTTCTAAGACGAGTCTCCTGAAAGGGACTCGTTGTATCAGTACATTTATTTCATACAATGTTTAAGCGATGCATCTGTCTTTGCTAATCTCAACTTTTGTTCCTTGATCACGACGAGTCGGCGTTGCCAGACATCGTCTTTGAA